>JABMNB010000519.1 GCA_013205335.1 Rhodospirillales bacterium | reverse complement strand
ATGATGTTCATCATCGGCACCGGCAGGACCGAGGCGTGGCTGCCGCCGACATAGCGGTAGAGCGGCAGGCCGCTGTCCATGGCCGCCGCCTTGGCAACCGCCAGCGAGACGCCGAGGATGGCATTGGCGCCGAGGCGGCTCTTGTTGGGCGTGCCGTCGAGTTCGATCAGGGCGCGATCGATCTTGATCTGTTCCAGCGCGTCGAGGCCGGACAGGAGATCCATGATCTCGCCGTTGACCGCCGCGACGGCTTTCAGCACGCCCTTGCCGCCGTAGCGCTTCTTGTCGCCGTCGCGCAGCTCGACCGCCTCGTGCGCGCCGGTCGAGGCGCCCGACGGAACGGCCGCGCGGCCCATGGCGCCGCTGTCGAGTTCGACCTCGACCTCGACCGTGGGATTGCCACGGCTGTCGAGGATTTCGCGGCCGCGGACTTCAGCTATGGCGCTCATGAGAAAATCTCCGGTTGGGGCGCGGCCTCTCTAGCCGCGCGCATGGCGGGGAGCAAGTGACGGGATGCCCCGCACTTTCTATACTCCCCCCGCCGGTTCTGCCGCCGCCTGGGAGAAGTCACCATGCCTGATCACGCGCACCACCATGAAGCCATCGCCTCCGTCGAGAAGCGCACCGACGCCATCGAGGCGGCCTTCCATGAACGCGGCATGGAGCCCGCCAACTTCATCCGGGAGTTCAAGCATCTCGCCGAGGAGGAATGGGTGCCGGAGAACGGCGCCCGCGTCGTCGCCAAGGCATGGACCGATCCGGCCTTCCGCGAGCGCCTGTTCGCCAACGGCCGCGACGCCGTCACCGAGCTTGGCCTGTCGATGCCGCCGCATCACCGGCATCTGGTAGTGCTCGAGAACACGCCGACGGTACACAACGTGATCTGCTGCACGCTCTGCTCGTGCACCGCCTTCTCGATCATCGGCCTGCCGCCGGACTGGTACAAGGACCTCGAATACCGCGCCCGCGTCGTGCGCCAGTCGCGCACCGTGCTCAGCGAGATGGGCCTCGAGCTGCCGGCCGACATGGAGGTCCGGGTCTGGGATACGACGGCCGACACCCGCTACATGGTGCTGCCGGTGCGCCCCGCCGGCACCGAAGGCTGGTCGGAGGAGAAGTTGGCCTCCCTGATCACCAAGGACGCCATGATCGGCGTCTCGCGTCTTTAACCAAGAGGGTCGACCATGGACGGCATGCACGATCTCGGCGGCAAGCAGGGCTTTGGCCGCATCCGCTATTCGCTCCGGGCGGAGACTTTCCACGAGCCGTGGGAAAAGCGCGTCAACGCGCTCTACTCGCTGGCGGTCAAGCTCGGCATCTTCAACATGGACGAGTACCGGCACGCCATCGAGCGCATGGAGCCGCGCCACTATCTGTCGGCCAGCTACTACGAGCGCTCGCTGACCAGCCTCGCCACGCTCTGCGTCGAGAAGGGCATCCTCACCCAGGAGGAGCTGGAACGCCGCGCCCAGGGCGCCTTCCCGCTCGCCTTGCCGAGCGCTCCCGGCCGCAGCAACGTCGCCACGCGAGAGACGCTGAAGGTCGGCGACAAGGTCACGGTCAAGTCGCACCACGTGCACGGCCATGTGCGCATGCCGGGCTACATCCGCGGCAAGAGCGGCGTGGTGGTCGGCGTGTCGCCGCCCTACCCGTTCCCCGACGCCCATGGCCACGGCATCGAGGCCGAACACGAGCCGACCTACGACGTCCGCTTCGACTCGCGTGACCTGTGGTCCGACGCGGCCGACGCGGCCTTCGTCCATGTCGGCGTCTTCGAGAGCTATCTGGAGCGCGCGAAGTAATCCTCGGCGTGCTGCATTTTGGATTCGTCGTCTCGACCGAAGCGCCGATGGCGCGTAGCGGAGAGACCTTCGCTCAACAAATGGCTGGCTGACGGCTGAGCCAAGGTCTCTCCGCTACGCCTCGCGGAGTTTATCCCGAGGTACTCGAGGGGCGAGGCTTCGGTCGAGACGACGGATTATCTGCTTCCGTCAGGATGGCGGTTTTGGACGTCCGCCTACCGCCACGCGCTCTTGAGCGACTGGTCGGTCTTCCACTTCTCGACCGCTGCAACCTCGTCGCAGGTGAAGGCCTGCGGGTTCTTGCGTGGCGTGCCGTCGACCCAGGCGAAAACCAGGCACTGGCCATAAGTCTTCCCGTCCTGCCTGGTCTCGAACTTCACTTCGGTCGTGATCGCGGCGCCGGCCTTGGCGTCGCCGTAGTCGTCGATCGCCGGCGTGATGTCGCCGATGGTGCGGCCGGCCGCCTTGTTGTCGGCGTACCATTTGGCAAATGACGTGAACTGCTCGCCCGCAATGCCCTTGCCGTCGGCCGTGACGTAGGCCTTGAGGTCGCGCACCAGCGCCTGGGCCGCGGCATTTGCCTTCGGCTCGGCGGCCTTGCGGCGCTCGGCGAGCCTCGCCTGCAGGGCCTTCAGGGCGTCGGCGTTCGACAGCGGAGCGACCGGTGGCGGCGACGGGGCAGCCGCGGTTTGCGGCGGCGGCGATTCGATCCGCTTGATCGGCGCGCGCGTCGCTTCGGCGTTGAGCTGAGCAGCTTCCTGCGGCGTCAGCTTGCCGACGGCCGGCGTGTTGCGCCCCCTCTGCCACTCGCCGATCGCCTTCACCGTGGCTTCCGACTGCAGGTTGCCGTCGATCGGGCCGGTGTATTTGTCGAGGGTGCGCAGCGACTCCTGGATCTTCCTGCGCTCGGCGTCGGGGCTGTTGAGCACCGTCGTGTAATCGGGCGCGGCCGCCGGGCGTGCCGCGACGGGTGCGGGAACCGGGGCCGGCGGCGGGGCAGCGGCCCCGCTTCCCCCACCCGCGCAGGCGCCGGGATTCTGGAAGCAGCGCTCGACCTCGCCGGCGCTCTGCGCGAGCGCGATGGCAGGCGCCAGGAGCGCCAAGGCGAGAGCAGCCGCGACGAGGCGCATCTCAGATGCCGCCATAGGTGTTGGCCGCGAGCTGTGCCGGCAGGCCGATCACCATGACGACCGGCTGGCCCCGCCCGGTCTGGCCGCGGGCGATGATGTGGTCGTTGGGCGCGCCGGCGCGGCTTTCATAGGAGCCGCGGCTTCCGAACTTGCCACCGAAGCACGACAGGGTGAACTGGCCGCTGCCGGGATTCTCGTTGGTCATGGTGCCGTCGCAAACCTGCTCGCCGCGGGGATTGTCGACGGTGAAGGTGACGGAGCGGTCCCGGCCGATCAGCGCGCCGTAGCGGACCACGCCGTTCAACCGCGCGATGTTGCCGCGATCGTCGCGATAGAAGATCGATGTCGGCCCATAGGCATCGTCCGGCATCGAGGCCTTCGGAACGACGTAGGTCTCGTTGCTGATCACCACCTGACAGCGGCAGTCGATGCCGTAGTTCTCGCCGAGCGGTCCCAGTTCCTGAAGTCGCCGGTTGCAGTTCGACAACGCGGTCTGCTGCACTTCGGCTTCGCTCATCTGGCCGCGCGTGTAGGCGTCGGCGTACAGGAACGCGCACTGCCTGGGCATCGGGATGGCCACGACCTTGTGGCTGGCCGAGTTGGTGTCGGTATTCACCCAGTAGCGGTTCGCGAGGTCGGTGAAGCGCAGGAAGATGGGATCGCGTCGCTCGGCCTTGCCGTAGGACGACTGCGACGGGGCCTGCGCCCAGGCGTTGAAGGCCAGCGCGTGAGAGCCGAGCGTGAGGGCGGCGAGGAAGACTACGACGATGATGCGGAACATGCCCTCAATTCACCTGAAAAAGGTGACGGAAATGCGACCCCGTGGCGGCCCCGTCGTTTCCTAGACGAGGCGACTCTGTGTCTTGGCGGCGCGGATGAACGAGGTGAACAGAGGATGCGGAGCGAACGGCCGCGACTTCAGTTCGGGATGGAACTGAACGCCGATGAACCAGGGATGGTCGGGGATCTCGACGATCTCGGGCAGGATGCCGTCGGGCGACATGCCCGAAAAGCGCAGGCCCACCTGCTCCAGGCGGTCCTTGTAGTTGACGTTGACCTCGTAGCGATGGCGGTGCCGCTCGCTGATCACGTCCTGGCCGTAGATCTCGTGAACCCTCGTCCCCGGCCGCAGATGCGCAGGGTATGCACCGAGGCGCATCGTGCCGCCCAGGTCGCCTTCGGCCGAGCGCTTCTCGAGCTGGTTGCCCTTCATCCACTCGGTCATCAGACCGACCACCGCATGGTCGGTCGTGCCGAACTCGCTCGACGAGGCCGTCTCGATGCCCAGCAGGTTCCGCGCCGCCTCGATCACGGCCATCTGCATGCCGAAGCAGATGCCGAAGAACGGCACCTTGCGCTCGCGGGCGAACTTCACCGCGTGAATCTTGCCCTCGGTGCCGCGCTCGCCGAAGCCGCCAGGCACCAGGATGCCATGGACGTTCTCGAGATGGCTGACGGCGTCGTCGCGCTCGAAGATCTCGGAGTCCATCCACTCCAGCCCGACTTTCACGTTGCTGCCGAAGCCGCCATGCGTCAGCGCCTCGGAGAGCGACTTGTAGGCGTCGAGCAGCACCGTGTACTTGCCGACGACGGCGATGGTCACCTTGCCCTCGGGCTCGCGCACTGAGCGCACGACGCCGCGCCAGCGATCGAGGTTCGGCTCCTCCTCCGCCGGCAGGCCGAAATAGCGGCAGACCTCGCGGTCGAAGCCCTGGTCGTGATAGGCGATCGGCACCTGGTAGATCGTGTCGACGTCGCGGGCCTCGATGACCCGCTCGGGCTTCACGTTGCAGAACAGCGCAATCTTGCGCTGCTCGTTTTGCGGGATTTCCTTGTCGCCGCTGCGGCAGAGCAGGAGGTCAGGCTGGATGCCGACGCTCAACAGTTCCTTCACCGAGTGCTGGGTCGGCTTGGTCTTGAGTTCGCCCGCCGTCGGCACCCACGGCAGCAACGTGAGATGCACGTACATCGTGCGCTCGCGGCCTACTTCGTTGCCGACCTGGCGGATGGCTTCGAGGAACGGCAGGCTCTCGATGTCGCCGACGGTGCCGCCCACTTCGATGAGGACGAAGTCCTCCTTGTCGGTGTCGGCGAGGACGAATTCCTTGATGGCGTCGGTGACGTGCGGGATCACCTGGACCGTTGCGCCGAGATATTCGCCGCGGCGCTCGCGCGCGATCACGGTCGAATAGATGCGGCCGGTGGTGATGTTGTCGCTCTGGCGGGCGTCGACGCCGGTGAAACGCTCGTAATGGCCGAGGTCGAGGTCGGTCTCCGCCCCGTCGTCGGTCACGAAGACCTCGCCGTGCTGGTAGGGGCTCATCGTCCCCGGATCGACGTTGAGATAAGGGTCGAGCTTGCGCAGCCGGACCTTGTAGCCGCGCGCCTGCAACAGCGCGCCGAGGGCCGCTGAAGCCAGACCTTTACCGAGAGAGGACACCACGCCGCCGGTGATGAAAATGTACCGCGCCATGGGATTTAACCTGTAAGCAGCCAGAATCGATTCGACGAGTGAGAAATGCGAACAGCCGTTTTGCGCCTGTGTGTAATTTGAGAATTTAGTGAGTTTAGCGCTACTTGCATTGTATTTTTAATGCCGTCTGTCAGCACGCAACCGCCTCTTGTGGCAGCCACGCTTCGCCAAATGTGACAAGGGCCGGTTTCCCGGCCCTTGGTT
>JABMNB010000518.1 GCA_013205335.1 Rhodospirillales bacterium | reverse complement strand
GATCTGCGGGGCGTGGCGGCGGAACTCGACCTTGGTCTTCTCGAAGTCGAGCGGGCTCGCCACCGTGGTGATCGGGCCCTCGGTCGGATGCTCGCGCTCGGTGAAGAAGCCGGTGGCCTTGAGGTGCGGATCGTCCTTCAGCTCTTCGAGCGTGCGCACCGGCATGGCGGGAATGTCGGCCTCGTCGAACATGTCGAGCCACTCCTGGGTCGGGCGGTGCTTCAACAGCTCGCCCAGCACCTGATAAAGCTCGCTGAAATGCTTGGCGCGCTCCATGCGGTCGACGAACCTCTTCTCCTTCGCGAGATCGGGCCGCTCCGCCAGTTCGAAGAACTTGACCCAGTGCGCGTCGGTATAGGGCAGCGCGCAGATGTAGCCATCTTTCGTCGGGAACGGATGGCGGAACTTGTTGATGATGCGGTCGTAGCCCATCGGTGCGCGCTCGGGCCGCCAGGTGGCGCCGAACAGATGCTCGGTCAGCCAGAACGAGGCCAGGGTCTCGAGCATCGGCACCTCGATCATCTGCCCCTCGCCCGTGCACTTGCGATGGTAGAGCGCGCCCAGCACGGCGATGCAGAGATGCAACCCGGTCGTCTTGTCGGCGATCAGGCTCGGCATGAAGCGCGGCGGCAGCCCGTCGACCCGACTCTGCAGAGAGGCCGCGCCCGAGACGCCCTGCACCAGGTCGTCGAAGGCCGGCTTGTGGCCGTAAGGTCCCTTGCGCGCGTAGCCCAGCGAATAGGCATAGATGATCGACGGGTTGATCTTCTTCAGGTCCTCGTATCCCAGCCCCAGCCGCTCGATCGCCTGCGGCCGGCTGTTGTGGATGAAGAGGTCGGCGTCCTTGATCAGGTCCTTCAGGACGGCGCAGGCCGCGGGCTTCTTGAGGTCGAGGCAGAGCGAGCGCTTGTTGCGGTTGGCCGCCATGTAGATCGGCCCCATGCCCGGGTCGTTGCCGTAACTGCCGCCCGAGGCGCGCAGCAGGTCGCCTTCGGGCGGCTCGACCTTGATCACGTCGGCGCCCATGTCGGCCAGGTGCTGCGTGGCGAACGGCCCCAGCAGAACGGCCGTCAGATCGATCACACGCACGCCCTGCAGCGGTCCCGGCATTTCCTCGCCCTCGATATGTCTGTTTGGTCTTGCTGCGACCGTGCCATCGCCCTTTGCGAAATGGTAGTCCTACAGTAACACCTCGTCCCAAGCGCTTCGCGGTGCGATGCGCGGGGCATTTCTGGAATTGGGGTTTCGTGATGGCTGGAGCGCTGGACGGTCTGCTGGTGGTGAGTGTCGAGCAGGCGGTCGCCGCTCCCTATTGCGCCGCCCGGCTGGCGGATGCCGGCGCCCGCGTCATCAAGATCGAGCGGCCCGAGGGCGATTTCGCGCGTGGTTACGACGCCTATGTCCACGGCCAGTCGAGCTACTTCGTCTGGCTGAACCGCGGCAAGCAGTCCCTCACCCTCGACTTCAAGGCGAAGGACGACCTCGCTCTGCTGCACCGGCTGATCGGCAAGGCCGACGTGCTGATCCAGAACCTGGCGCCGGGCGCGGCCGAGCGCGCGGGCTTCGGCTCGGCTGCCATGCGGGCCGCGCTCAAGAAGCTGATCACCGTCGACATCTCGGACTACGGCGATCATGGCCCCTACAGGAACCGCCGCGCCTACGACCTGCTGGTCCAGGCCGAGAGCGGGCTGGCCTCGATCACCGGCACCGAGCATGCGCCGGGCCGCGTCGGCATCTCCGCCACCGACATCGGCACCGGCATGTACGCCCATGCCGCCGTCCTGGAGGCGCTGATCGCCCGCGGCCGGACCGGCGAGGGCCGCGCCATCTCGGTCTCGCTCTTCTCCTCGATGGCCGAGTGGATGACGGTGCCATTGCTCGGCATGGAATACTCCAACTACGAATGGCCGCGGCTGGGCCTCACCCATCCGTTCATCGCGCCCTACGGCGTCTATCCGACCTCGGACGAGGTGCCGGTGCTGATCTCGATCCAGAACGACCGCGAGTTCGAGCGGCTGTGCCACGGCGTCATCGACCGGCCCGGCCTCGAGAAAGACCCGGACTACGCGACCGGCAAGGCGCGCAACGCGCGGCGCGACGACACCAACGCCATCGTGGCCAGGAGCTTCGCCGCGCAGACCTTCGCCGATCTCTCGGCCCGCCTCGAAGCCGCGCAGATCGCCTGGGCGCGGGTCAGCAGCGTGAAGGACCTGACGACCCATCCGCAGCTCCGCCGCACCGGCTTCAACTCGATCGGCGGCGAAGACGTCTCGATCCCCGCGCTGGCCGCCTCCTACACCGGCGAGCCCGAGCGGCTGGGCGACGTGCCGACGCTCGGCCAGCACAGCGAGGCGATCCGCAAGGAATTCGCCGCCTGATGTTCAACTGGCAGACGGGCCGCCTCCTTCAGGGGATGAGGCTCGCGGCCTATGGCGGGGCCTACTTCTTCGCCGCCGGCGCCTTCATGAGCTACTGGCCGGTGTGGCTGCGCGATCGCGGCATCACCGACACCGAGATCGGCACGCTGTTCATGTCGCGCCAGATCGTGGCGGTGATCGCCACGCTCTCGGTCGGCTGGATCGCCCATCGCCTGGGCGGGCCG
>JABMNB010000517.1 GCA_013205335.1 Rhodospirillales bacterium | reverse complement strand
GCCCTGTTCGGCGCGTATCGCAACCCGTTCACCGACGATGCCAGCGTCGCCGGCAAGGACCGCAGCACCGCCAATACCTCGGTCGTCTGGCACGGCGGCAAGCTGCTGGCGCTGGAGGAGGCGCACGCCCCCTTCTCGCTCGACCCGAAGAGCCTGATGCCGGTCGGCCCGAAGGATGGCGGCTACGAGACGTTCGGCGACAAGCTCATCGGGCCCTTCACCGCGCATCCGAAATTCGATCCCGAGACCGGGGAGATGATCTTCTTCGGCTATTCGGCGACGGGTCGCTTCACCAAGGAAATCAGCATCCAGACGGTGACCGAGGACGGCACCGTCACGCGCGCCGAGATGCTCGACGGGCCCTTCCCCTCGATGATCCACGACTTCGCCGTGACGAAGAACTGGATCGTCGTGCCGGTCTTCCCGCTCACCTCGTCGATGGAACGCGCCATGGGCGGGCTGCCGCCCTTCGCCTGGGAGCCGGACAAGGGCACGCACATCGCCTTCATCCCGCGCAGGGGCACGGTGGCCGACGTCAAGTGGGTGACGGCGCCCCCTTCCTACGTGTTCCACCCGATGAACCATTTCGAGACGGCGGACGGCAAGGTCGTGATCGACGTCATGAAGTACGACGTGGCGCCGCTCTTCCCGCTGCCCGACGGCTCGCCCTCGACCAAGGAGCCGCCGGCGGCGCGCCTGTTCCGCTGGACTTTCGACCTCTCCGACCACTCCAATACCTTCCGCGAGGAGCAGCTCGACGACCGCAGCGGCGAATTTCCCCGCTTCGACGAACGCTTCTGCATGAGCGACTACCGCCACGGCTGGATCGTGTCGGGCAACATCGCCCAGACCGGACTCCGCCGCGGCGAGGGCATCACCCACTACGACCTGAAGACGGGCAGCAACGCGACCTGGAAGTCGGGCGAGGACGACCGGTTCGGCGAGCCGGTGTTCGTGCCGCGGCACGACAAGGCGCCGGAAGGCGACGGCTGGGTCCTGTCGGTGATCTACCGCTCCGGGGAAGGCCGCAGCGACCTCGCGGTCTTCGAAGCGACCGACATCGCCAAGGGTCCGGTGGCCTTGGCCCATCTCAGCAGCCGCGTCCCGGCGGGCTTCCACGGCAACTGGCGCCCCGGTACTCTGTAGCGATGATCGTCGTCCATCACCTGAACAATTCCCGCTCGCAGCGCATCCTCTGGATGCTCGAGGAGCTCGGCTTGCCCTACGAGGTGAAGCGCTACAAGCGCAAACCCTCGATGCAGGCGCCCGACGAGCTGCGCAAAGTGCATCCGCTCGGCAAGTCGCCGGTGATCGCCGACGGTGACAAGGTATTGGCTGAGTCGGGCGCCATCCTCGAATACCTGTCTGAGACCTATGGCGGGGGCCGCTTCACCCCCGCCCCCGGCACGCCGGAGCGGCTGAACTACACCTATTTCATGCACTACGCGGAGGGCTCGCTGATGCCGCCCCTGTTGATGAAGCTGGTGTTCGGGCTCCTGCCCGCGCGCGTGCCCTTCTTCATGCGGCCGGTGGCACGCGCCATCTCGAACGGCGCCGACAAGACGCTGCTGATGCCGCAGATCGCCAACCACTTCATGTTCCTCGAAGGCGAGCTCATGCGTCGCGAGTGGTTCGCCGGTCCGGACTTCACCGCCGCCGACATCCAGATGAGCTTCCCGCTGGAAGCCGCCACCGCACGCTCGCCGATGATCAACAAGATGCCGAAGCTCAAGGGCTTCCTCGACCGGATCCATGCCCGTCCCGCCTACCAGCGGGCGCTGGAAAAGGGCGGCGCCTACGAGCTGGCGAAGTAACGACGCCGGCTGGCGATAAGGGCCGGGGCCGTGCTAGGCCCATGGTCCGGACGATAACGAACAGATCCAAGGAGCGAAACAATGGCCCTTCCCGCCCTGCTGCGCGACAACCTCTCGATCCCGGTGGTCGGCGCGCCGCTGTTCATCGTGTCCAATCCCGACCTCGTCATCGAGCAGTGCAAGGCCGGCATCGTCGGCTCCTTCCCCGCCCTTAATGCGCGGCCGAAGGAGATGCTCGAGGAGTGGCTGAAGCGGATCACCGGCGAGCTGGCCGACTACAAGGCCAAGCATCCGGACAAGAAGGTGGCGCCCTTCGCGGTCAACCAGATCGTGCACTCGTCGAACGACCGCCTGCAGTACGACGTCGACATGTGCGAGAAATACAAGGTGCCGATCCAGATCACGTCGCTGCGCGCGCCCGATGACGTGGTCGTCTCGGCGCACCGCTACGGCTGCCTGGTGTTCCATGACGTGACCAACGTGACTCATGCGAAGCGCGCGCTGAAGGCCGGCGTCGATGGGCTGATCCTGGTCTGCGCCGGCGCCGGCGGCCATGCCGGCCGGCTCTCGCCCTTCGCACTGGTGCCGGAAGTGCGCCAGTTCTACGACGGCACGATCCTGCTCTCCGGCTCGATCTCCAACGGCGCCTCGGTGCTGGCGGCCCAGGCGCTGGGCGCCGACCTCGCCTATCTCGGCACGCGCTTCACCGCGAGCAAGGAAGGCAACGCCACCGACGCCAACAAGCAGTGCATCATCGAGTCGAGCGGCGAGGAGATCGTCTACACCAACCTCTTCACCGGCGTGCACGGCAACTACATGAAGCGCAGCATCGCGGCCGCCGGCCTCGATCCCGACGCGCTGCCGGAAGCCGACAAGAGCAAGATGAACTTCGGTTCGGGCGGCAACATGAAGGTCAAGGCGTGGCGCGACATCTGGGGCGCCGGACAGGGCGTAGGCCAGATCCATGACGCGCCGCCCGCCGCCGAGATCGTGGCCCGCCTCAGGGCCGAATACGACGCCGCCCGCGCAGCCCTCTTCGCCGGCGAGACGGTGCCGACCCGCCTGAAGCAGGCCGCCGAGTAAACCGCCCTCTGGCTGGCAGACCGCAAATGCTCCGACTTGCCGTGCTGGTCCTGCTCCTCCTGCCCGGCGGCGCTGGCGCGCAGAGCATCGACGGCCGCCTGAATGACCTGCAACGCTCGATAGCCGCTCTTTCGAGCCAGCTCGAGCGGCTCAAGGCCCAGGACCAGCAGCTCCAGCAGCAGCTCGACAGGATGCAGACGAGCTTCGAGCAACGCATCGAACGGCTGGAGAAGAGACCCGCCGCCAAGCCGACACCAAAGACGGGCCGCTGAGGGGCGGGAGAAAGCTTCCGTCATCTCGACCGCAGCGCCGCAGGCGCGCAGCGGAGATGCCCTCGTTCCATCAAGAGCCGGCAAGTCCTGGAAAAGAGCACTCGACTCTGCCCCGCGATGCCCGGCTTCGGTCGAGACGACGAAGTTCTTGCCTGGTCTTTCCTCTCGAGGACGTCGCCGACGCGGGCCGCCAGCCGGTAGGCCCGGAATCGCCAGGCACCCCGCTGATTGAAATCAGCATCGATCCCTTTTGTGCCGCAACGAAACAGGGCCCGCGGGAGTTGGGTAGTCATGGCCAACAAACCCAAGCCACCCTCGGCGCCGCCGCCCAGGCCCCCGCCGCCCCCGTACCCACCGCCGCCGCCTCAAACGGCGCCCCCTACCTCCGGCCTGCCGCCCGAACGCGACTACGAGCGGCTCAATCCCGGTGCCGGCGGGCCACCGGGACAACAGCAGGAACGCGCTAATCCGCGCACGACGCGCGACGATGGCGGCGCCGGCTTTCCGGGCAGCCAGAATGAGGACGTGAAAAGGCGTTCGCCCAGGGGCCCGCGAGGAGCAAGCACCTGATGAACGACACCCAGCTCAGCCACGAACTCAATCTCGCCGCGCGCCAGGCAATCGACGCCCGCGCCCGCATCGAGGAGATTGCGCCCCACTCCGCGGCGTATCAGTCCGCCGTCATCGCCTGTCTGCAGACGACGGTTCTTTATCTGTCGATCATGTCGGTCGTGCAGGCGCGGGTCGTGCCCCCGGTAGTGGTGTAGCAGGTCGGAGCAAGGCCGCGAGCGAGCGCGCTCTCCGATAGCGCCGTAGCGAGGGAGCGGGCTTGCGGCGGTCACCGGCGATT
>JABMNB010000516.1 GCA_013205335.1 Rhodospirillales bacterium | reverse complement strand
TTGTTCTGGCGGCGCTTTGCCGATTTTGCAGTGATCATGTTGCCGTTTTCGTCTATCCATCTGAAGCGGTCAATGCCGCCGGGCGAAGTCTCCATTGGTGTAGTGTCGCACGATTGTTCGCACTGAATAGAAAAGTGGTAGAGCCAAGCATGCTGATGTTCGAGATACCTTTCGGCACGACCGACTGGAAAGGCGTCGAGCGCACGGAACACCCGGGCGAAACGGGCAAGGCGTTCTGGCGCACCAGGACGTTCAACAACATCCGCGTGCGGATGGTGGAATACACGCCGGGATACCTCGCCGACCATTGGTGCCAGAAGGGGCACATCCTGCTGGTGCTCGAAGGCGAGCTGTCGACCGAACTGGCCGACGGCAGCACCGTCGAGCTGAAGCAGGGCCAGAGCTACCAGGTCGCCGACAACACGCTCGGCCACCGTTCGCGCACGGCCGCAGGCGCCAAACTCTTCATAGTGGACTGACATGACGGACATGATTGGATTTATCGGCGTCGGCACGATGGGCGAACCGATGTGCCGTAATCTCGCGCGCAAGAGCGGCATGACCGTTCTGGCGTCCGATCGCGACGAGGCGCCGCTGAAGCGGCTGGCCGCCGACGGCGTGAAGACCGCCTCGGTCGACGAGATCGGCGAGAACTGCCGCACGATCTTCCTGTCGCTGCCGGGGGGCAAGGAGGTCGAGGAGGTCTGCATCGGCCCCGGCGGCCTGATCTCGAAGGCCAGGCTCGGCTGGACCATCGTCGACCTCAGCACCGCGCCGCCGATCCTGGCGCGCAGGCTCTTCGAGGAATTCCAGGGCAGGGCCTCGGCCTTCGCGGATGCGCCGGTCGCACGCACACGTCAGGCTGCCATCGACGGCACGCTCTCCATCATGGTCGGCGCGACGGCGCCCACCTTCGAACGAATCGCACCGCTGCTGCGCCACATGGCGAGCGAGGTCACGCATTGCGGCGATGTCGGCGCGGGGCAGACGGTCAAGATCATCAACAACATGATCCTGTTTCAGACGGTGGTGGCGCTCGCCGAAGGCCTGTCGATCGCGCGCGCAAACGGGGTCGACGGCAAGGTTCTGTTCGAGACGCTGACCAAGGGCTCGGCCGATTCCTTCGCGCTGCGCAATCACGGCATGAAGGCACTGCTCCCGGGCGCATTTCCCGAGCGCGCCTTCTCCACCAGATACGCGTTGAAGGATCTGGGCTACGCCATCGACATGGCGGAGCAGGCGGGGGTGCCGGCACTGGGCGCCGACGTGGCGCGCGAGGTGATGGAGCGCGCGGTCGAACTGGGACATGGCGAGGAATACTGGCCGGTCCTGCTCAAGGCCATCGAGGACGCGACCGGCAAGGCGTAGTCGCTACCGGGTCATCTGATATCCCCTTGTCGCGGACGCAGGTGGCGGCGAGAGGGGAAGCGGCTCGCGTCGTTCAGCGCCTGGGTCAGCGCGCGATGTCCCCGTCGGTCAGCAGAGCGGCCTGCAGAGAGGCCTCCAGCGGGGCATCGAGCCTGAACACGCGCTGGGTCGCGAAGCCGGGATACCGGTCGGTGGACTCGGCATGGCCCAGCTCCGCCAGTACGTCGGCGTCGGCTTGGGCTTCGAAGCCGCACAGGATTTCGGGAAAGCCTGCGGCCCGCGAGACCGTCAGCGCGAAGGCACCGTTCGACGCCATACGGCCGTTGACGCGGTGAAGCAGGTCACGCAGACCGCGCAGCCGTCGGCTTCCGATTTCGTCCGCCCCGACATCGACAGACACCGCCACCACGATGTGACCTTGCGAAAAGTTCTTGAGAAACGCCGGCCATGACAAACTGCTCATGTCGGCTCCAACGCGAGCAGCGCTCAATCGCTGCCTCACATGCGCGTTACGCCGCGATCGATGATACTGTCGATCTTCTGGATGGATGATGTCGGAGGACTTGGAATGGCGCGTATCGCAGTTGGCGGCTTTCAGCACGAGACGAACACGTTTGCTCCGCAGCAGGCGACCTGGGAAGAGTTCGTGCGCGCCGATGCCTGGCCGCCGCTGCTGCGTGGCCCGGAAATGATCGCCGGTGTCGAAGGCTTCAACATCCCGATCGCCGGCGCGGTCCGGAAGCTTGCGGAGCTGGGACACGAGATCGTGCCGCTGGCCTGGGCTGCCGCGGCGCCGGCCTCCTACGTGACCGAGGATGCCTACGAGAAGATGTGGGCGCTGTTCGATGAGGATCTGAGAAAGCACGGACCGTTCGACGCGGTCTATCTCGATTTGCACGGCGCCATGGTCGCGGAGAATACCGAGGACGGCGAGGGTGAGTTGCTGCGCCGGATTCGCGGCGTCGTGGGCGACGAGCTGCCGATCGTGGCGAGCCTCGACTATCATGCCAACCTGACGCCCGACATGGCGACGCTCGCCACCGCGCTCGTGGGATATCGCACCTACCCGCATATCGACATGGCGGTGACCGGCAGCCGCGCGATCGAGCTCCTCGACAGGCTGCTGCGCGAGAAGCGGCCGGTCTACCGCGCCTACCGCCAGCTCGACTTCCTGATCCCCCTGGTGTGGCAGTGCACCTTCATCGAGCCGGCCAAGGGCATATTCGATCTCGTGGGCGAGCTGGAAGCCGGCGAGAAGAGCCACAACCAGGGCATCGTCAGCGTGACGCACACGCCGGGCTTCCCGCCGGCCGATATCGCCCACTGCGGCCCGGCGCTGGTCGTCTACGGCCACGACAAGGAGGCGGTCGAGGCGGCCGCCGACAAGCTCGCGGCCACGGTGAAGGCCCAGGAGAAGGCGTTCGACGGCGAGCTGCTCGATCCGGACCAGGCCGCGCATCGCGCCATCGAACTGTCGAAGAAGGCCACCAAGCCGATCGTGCTGGCCGACGTCCAGGACAATCCCGGCGCCGGCGGCACATCGGACACGATCGGCCTACTGGCGGCGCTGATGCGCCACAAGGCCAGGGGCGCGGTGATCGGCATGATCGTCGACGAAGGCGCGGCCAGGGCTGCCGTCGAGGCCGGCGAGGGCAATATCATGCGCCGCGGCATCGGCGCCGTGGTGGGCTATGGTGGCGAGAAGCCTGTCGAAGCCGACTGGCGCGTGGTCAAGCTGAGCGACGGGGTCTTCACCGGCACCGGACCGTTCTATGGCGGCGCGAAGTTCCAGATCGGGCCGATGGCGCTTGTGACCGACGAGACGTCGGGCGTGTCGGCGGTGCTGGCCTGCAAGCGCGTGCAGGCGGCCGACCAGGAGATGTTCCGCGCCGTCGGGGTCGAGCCGTCCAAGGTGCCGATCCTCGCCCTGAAGTCGACGGTGCATTTCCGCGCCGACTTCCAGCCGATCGCCGAGACGATCCTGGTGGTGCAGTCGCCCGGCGCGCACATCACCGACCCGATGGACATGCCCTACAAGAACCTGCGCAAGGGCATCCGCCTGAAGCCGATGGGCCCGGTGCACGGCGGCTGAGCGTCAGTCGTCGGCGAAGGCCGGTCGCAATGCCCAGACCATCGGCACTGTCGTGAGCGCCACGCAGGACACGACGGCGAGGGCCGTCGTCAGTCCGATCTGGTCGCCCAGCAGGCCAAACAGCAGCGGTCCGGTTGCGCTCGCGACCGAACCACCGGTGTAGAAGACCGCGAAGGCCTTTGTGCGCCGTTCCGGGCTCACGAACTCCGGGACGGTGCCGTAGAGCACCGACGACGTGCCGTTCAGCATCAGCCCGACAGCCGGCAGCAGCAGAAGCGCGTAGTCGAGCGACAGTGGCAGCGCTGCAAGGATGAGAAGCGTCGTGGCGACTTCTGTCAGGACGACCGAGGGTACGACGCCGAGCTTCTGGCCGACCCAGCCCATCACCAGCTTGCCGGCGGCGCCGCCCGCGAACAGCAACGACAGGCCGAGCCCGATGGTCGGCAGGTCCGCGCCTTTATCCCGCAGCAGGAACGGCAGGAAGATCAGGAAGCCGGTACGCACCAGGTCGTCGGCGATGTGGATCGAGAAGAGCAGCCAGTAAGCCCACGGCCGGTCCTGCCCGGCGACCACCTTCGACGGTTCGGCCACGCCGTGCGTCACGATCGGTTTCAGCGAGGCCAGGATGATGCCGGCGCCGAGTACGGCGAGGGCGGCCATGACGACCAGCGCCTGCTGCCACCCAAGCGAGGCGGCGATCAATGCGAAGAGCGCCGGCAGCACGACCTTGCCGACGTCACCGGTGAAATTGTAGGTGCCGAGCGCGGTGCGGGAGCGCGGGCCGTGATAGGCCGCGGCCACGAGGCTGGAGCCGATGGGATGCTGCGTGCTGGCGCCCAGGCCCGCCAGAAGCAGGCCGGCGATGACGCCGTAAAGCGAGCCACTCATCCCCGCGAGACAGTAGCCGGCCGCGATCAGCGTCGTGCCAATGACCAGGATACGGACACCGCCGAAGCGTTCGGCCAGGTGGCCCGACGGGATCTGGCCGCTGGCCATGGCGCCGGAATAGCAGGTCTTCAGCGCACCGATGGCGCCGTAGCTCAGCCCGAACTGCGACTGCAGCAGCGGGTAGAGGACGTTTAGCAGGTCGGTAAAGCCGTCGTGGAGGGCATGGGCGCCACCGCAGACGGCGAGGGTGCGGCGGGCTGTGGTGGTCGGCGAGGAGACGGCGATTGTCATCTCATCGTCACAATACTATCGCCCCGGTATCCGGTCGAACCAAAAGGCGGTCTGCTGCTGGAAATCGCGCTCGGCAAAGGCGATGTCGGTGATGATAGTGGGCTTGCCGTTGCGCGCGTAGCGCACACTCTGCAATCGCTTGAAGGCGGTATCGGCGGAATGCAGGACCAGCACGTCGCCCTGGCGGCGCTGGAAGACGAACTCGTGGACCTTGCGGATGTTCACCAGGTTCACGACGTAGCGGCCGTCGGGCCCGTCGTCGGCCAGCTGGCGCACCGGAATGTCGCGGCCCTGGTTGGTGATGCCCATCAGCGCCAACGCCTCGGGCGCCGTCATGTTGTCCCGGCCGGTGGTCTGGATCATCCGGACGAGCCGGTCGCCGCGCGGCGAGAGCGTGTGCTTGGGCGGCGGCGGGGCGCAGGCAGCCAGCGGCAGGAGAGCGGCTGAGACCAGGAAGCCGCGACGCGTCGATGCAAGCTTGCTCAAACCTTGTCCTTCTCCATGTCGATCTCGATGGGAGCGATGTCCGCAAGCGCGCCGTCGCGGATCGCCCGGAAGAAGCAATTGTGCCGGCCGGTGTGGCAGGCAACGCCGGTCTGGTCGACCAGCGCCAGCAGCGTGTCGCCGTCGCAATCGATGCGCAGCTCCACCAGGGTCTGGATATGGCCCGACGTGTCGCCCTTGCGCCAAGGCGCCTTGCGCGAACGCGACCAGTAGCAGGCGCGGCCCGTGCGCATCGTCTCGGCCACGGAATCGCGATCCATCCAGGCCATCATCAGAATTTCGCCCGTGTCGTGCTGCTGTGCGATTGCCGGCACGAGGCCTTGGGCATCGAACTTGATGACGGCGAGGGCGGCGTCGATTTCGGGCTGTTGATAGGTCGTTGGGGACATCAATGTGCTCATGGGGCGAGCCTTGGCCTCCGGAAGGAACGGCGCGTATAATCGCGGCCTACTCGGTTGGCAAATCGGAGTCCCGTGAAGAAACCGGCCAAAGCGGCGCCCGCCGGGCACGCCCACGATCATGAGCACTGTGTCGAGGACGCGATCGCCGCGGCCGAGAAACTGTGCGCGGTCAAGGACCTGCGCTTCACGCCGCTGCGCCGCCGGGTTCTGGAACTCGTCTGGTCGAGCCACAAGCCTGTCGGCGCCTACGCGTTGCTCGACAGCCTGCGCAACGAGGATCTCGGCTCGGCGCCGCCGACGGTCTACCGCGCGCTCGACTTCCTGATCGAGAACGGCCTGATCCATCGTATCGAGCGCATGAACGCCTTCGTCGGCTGCAGCCACCCGGGCGAGGCCCATCGCGGCTTCTTCCTGATCTGCTGCGAATGCGGCAACGCCGAGGAGATCGAGGGCGACGGCCTGTCCAATGCGATCTCCGCCAGCGCCACCCGCCGCGGCTTCACCGCGCGGGACATGACACTGGAAGTGACCGGCATCTGCGGCGAGTGC
>JABMNB010000515.1 GCA_013205335.1 Rhodospirillales bacterium | reverse complement strand
GGCTACAGCCGCGATCAGTGGCGTCACGTCGCCCAGGATGGCGAGCGGCACGGCACTCAGATTGTAGACGAGCGCCAGAACCAGGTTCTGGCGGACCAGCCGGTCGGCGCGACGCGCCACGTCGAGCATCTCGGCGACAGGGTGGAGCGCGTCGCCCTGGAAGACGGCATCGGCGGCGCATTGCGTCGCCTCCGCCGCGGTGGTTGGCGAGATCGAGGCATGTGCCGCCGCGAGCGCCGGAGCATCGTTCAACCCATCCCCCACCATAAGGACCGTCTTGCCCTCGGCGGCCAGCGTGGCCAGGCGCTGGGCCTTTTCCGAAGGCGTGATGCCGGACCGCCACTCGGCGATGCCGGCAGCCGCCGCTGCGTCCGCGACAGCAGCCTGCCGGTCGCCGGACAGCACTTCCATGGTGAGGCCCCTCCGATGCAGCGCGGCAATCGTCGCGGTTGCGTCCGGCCGCAGCCGGTCGGCGAAGGCGAAGCGTACGGGCCGGTGCCTCGGCCGTGCGAGCCAAAGTTCCGAGCGGCCGTCGTCCAGCGGATCGGCGACGCCACAGAAGGAAGCCGATCCCAGGCGCACCCCGTCGCATTCCAGCCCCTCGCCGGGATGTTCCACGACACAAGCGGCGGGCATCGCTTCGGGTGTGGCCCGCGCGAGGGCCCGGGCGAGCGGATGGCGGGAATTGAGCGCGAGCGACGCGGCCAGACGCTGCGCCTCGGGATCGTCCGGTGCAGCCACCAGTTCGGGCCTGCCGAGGGTGAGGGTGCCGGTTTTGTCGAAGACCACATGATCGACCTGCGCCAGACGCTCGAGCGCGGTCGGCGAGAGGAGCAGCACGCCCGATCGCAGGAGACGCGTGCTGGCCACGACCTGAACGACGGGCACCGCGAGGGCCAGCGCGCAGGGGCAGGTGATGATCAGCACGGCCGTCGCGACCAGCAGGGCACGGTCCCAGGCGAGCCCGCCCAACAGCGTCCAGCCCAGGAAGGTCAGCAAGGCCGTCGCATGCACGACGGGCGCATAGGCGCGGGCGACGCGATCGGCGATCGCCACGAAACGCGAGCGGCCGCGCTCGGCGGCTTCGACCAGGCGCACGATCTCCGAGAGGAGCGTGTTCTCCCCCGCCGCCGTGACTTTCACGCGCAGGACGCCGCCCAGATTGATCGTGCCGGCGAACGCCTTGACGCCGGGATGTGCCGGCTGCGGCAGGCTCTCGCCGCTCACCAGCGAGGTATCCAGCGACGAGATGCCGTCGCTGACGATACCGTCTGCACCCAGCCGCTCACCGGCGGCGACCAGCAGCACGTCACCCGGAACGAGGCTGTCGACGCGGCGCGATACCGTGCTGCCGTCGGCACCGATCACGGTGGCGCTGCGGCTGGCCAGCGCCAGCAGGGCGTGCACGGCATGGCGCGCGCGACCGCGCGCACGGCGATCGAGGTAGCGGCCGATCAGGAGAAAGAAGAGCAGCGTGATGGCCGAATCAAAGTAGGCGTGCTGCTGCCCCGCCCACGCCTCGTGCAGGCTGACGACGCAGGCGAGCGTGACGCCGATCGATATCGGCACGTCCATGTTGGTGCGCCCGGCCCTGAGTGCGGCCAGGGCCGACCGAAAGAAGGGCCGGCCGGCATAGGCGACGGCCGGCAAGGCGATGGCCGCCGACAGCCAGTGGAACAGGGTGCGTGTGGCATCGCCCATCGAGCCGTCATGGCCCGCCCAGACGGCAACGGAGAGCAGCATGACGTTGGCCGCCGCGAAGCCCGCCACCGCCATGGCGCGCAGCAGCTCACGGGTCTCGCGATCGTCGCCGGCGGCTGCCGCAATGGTGTCGTAGGGCGCCAGCCGGAAGCCCAAGGCTGCGACCAGGCCGGCATGGCCGGCGGCGTCGGCGATTGATCCCCGCCACGCGAGCGACAGCCGCCGTGTCGACAGATGTACCCTCGCGCGCGTGATCGTGGGGTCGCGTGCCAGCAGGCTCTCGATCAACCAGACGCAGGCGGCGCAGTCGAGCCCGTCGACCAGCAGCTCGAGCGATGCTCCTCCGTGGTCGTCCGGCCTGGCATATGCCGTGAAGTCGATGTCGAGCGGCTCGGGTCGGTGAGCGCCAACCTGCTCCAGCTGCCGGTAGAAGGCGCCGAGCCCCGCGGCACCGATGATGGCATGGGCGCTGGCGCACCCGGCGCAGCAGAACTGTGCATCCGGCGCGCCGCGCACCGTTTCGCCGCAATGCGCGCACGTCCGTGCGGCCGCAGGGACCGAGACCGGGACGGAGGGTGCGGAGAGAACCGCGCCCGTCACCTGAGGAACATCCTTCGTGTCTGCGCAAAGCGCTGGCCGCCCTGCTCGACGGAGATATCGAGGTCCCAATTGCCGCGCGCGGGCAGAGTGACATGGCCGGCATGACGGCCGACATCGACGGCGACCACTTCAACGCCAAGCACGGCACCCTTCTCGGCGGGTCGCACCAGCGCCACGGCGACCCGCGCGCCGGCGAGAGGCTGGCCGGCGCGGTCGAACACGGCGATCTCGAGACGGTCGCTGTCGGGCCGCCAGGTGGGTTCGACCCGCCAACCCAGCGCATCGCGGGTCTGCTGGGCTGCGAGGATCTCGTTGTAGTGCAGGCCGCGATCGCGCGGCTTGGGCGTATAGAGGCCGGAGAACGATCCGACGGCCAGCCCGATCATCGTCGCGTTGACGGCGAACACGATCGCGAAGCCTGCGACGAAGAGCCAGGGAATGTATCGGCTGCGCGTGACATCGGTGGGGGTCATGAATGGTGTCCCTAGTGTCCCGGTCCGACGAAGACGGCGTCGTGCGAGGCGCGTCCGCCGCTGGCCTCGTTGCGTACGGTGAACGTGATGGGCTTCGCGCCCGACGGTGCCGCCGCGGCGGGCACCGTGACGAATACACGGAAGGTGCCCACGGAATCGGGCTGCACCGTCAGCGTCGCCGTCCGGCCGCTGCCGTCGACATCGGCGCCGACGAAGCCCAGCTGGGCGGACGGGAGGCCGTCGATCTCGAGCCGGACATGCTGCGGCACGCGGCGCTTGTTCAGGACCTTGACGGCGTAGGAGTTGCGGATTTCGCCGTTGGACAGGCGCACGAAGTTCGGGCTGCGATCGCGCTGTACCGTCAACTCGGTGTCGGCGCGCAGGGCAAACGCCACGCTCATGACGACGATGACGATGCCGAGCAGCGCGGCATAGAGGAGGGTGCGCGGCCGGACAGGACGCCACGGCACGGCCGCCGCACGGGACTCCTTCGCCTGTTGGGCCGCCAGTGTGTCCCAGCGGATCAGCCCGATCGGACGTTCGACCTTCTCCATCGTCTGCCGGCAGGCATCGATGCACAGGCCGCAGCCGATGCATTCGATCTGCTGGCCATCCCGGATATCGATCCCTGTCGGACAGACGGCGACGCAGAGATTGCAGTCGACGCAGTCGCCGCGGCCGGTCCACGTGTCCCCGGCCTTGTGCTTGCCCCGCGGTTCGCCCCTCCACTTTTCATAGGTGACGATGAGGCTCTGCTCGTCGAGCATTGCGGCCTGGAAGCGTGGCCACGGGCACATGTACGTGCAGACCTGCTCGCGCGCCCAGCCGGCGAGAAGGTAGGTCGTCGCGGTGAACAGGCCTGCGAAGGCATAGACCTCCATCGACGCTTCGCCGCGGAAGATCTTCACCAGCGTCGTCGGGGCGTCGACATAGTAGAAGACCCAGGCGCCGCCCGTGGCGGCGGCAATGGCCAGCCAGGCGCCGTGCTTCAACACCTTGCGCGCGGCCTTCCCAGCCGACATGGGCCGGCGATCGAGTCGCATGCGTTCGTTGCGATCGCCCTCGATCAGGCGCTCGACCCACATGAAGAGGTCGGTCCACACCGTCTGCGGGCAGGTAAAGCCGCACCACACCCGGCCGAACAGGGATGAGGCGAAGAAGAGCCCGAAGGCGCCGAGGATCAGAAATCCGGTGACGAAATAGACTTCCTGTGGCCAGATGACGATGTCGAAAAACCAGGCACGACGATGATCGAGATCGATCAGGATGGCCTGCGAGGGGGCGCCGGGACCGCGATCCCAACGCACCCACGGCACGAGATAGTAGAGGCCGAGCAGCACGACGAGCGTGGCCCATTTGATGCGCCGCCACTTCCCCGCGACCGCGCGAGGATAGACCCTCGCCCTCGGGGCGTAGAGCGGCGGCGGCTCCTGCTTCGGCGGCCGCGGGGCGGCGACATCGGCTTTGCGGGCGTGAGTATCCATCGT
>JABMNB010000514.1 GCA_013205335.1 Rhodospirillales bacterium | reverse complement strand
TCGCGCCGGCGCAGATCGCCAAGACGCTGTCGCTGCGCATCAAGGATCGCAATCTGCTGGTCGTAACCTCTGGTGACGCGCGGCTGAACAATCGCAAGATCAAGGACGTGCTGGGCGGCAAGCCCCGCATGCTGGGCGCCGACGAAGTCGTTTCCCTCACCGGCCATCCGGTCGGCGGTGTCTGCCCGTTCGGCCTGGCGACCCCGCTCCCGGTCTATTGCGACGTCTCGCTGAAGGCGTTCGACGAAGTCGTCCCCGCCGCCGGCTCGACCAACTCGGCGGTCCGCATCGCGCCCGAGCGCATGGCAAGCCTCGTGTCCGCCGAGTGGATCGACGTTTGCGACAGGCCGCAAGTGCCGTGACCAAAAACTGGCGACAAGCCTTCCGGGACCTGTTTGCCGTACCGGCGGAGCGCTCCGGGAGCGCGCGACATCAGGCAAGACGCATCGACCTCGGCGTTTGTCCCGGTTGTCGTGGCCTGCGCCTCACCACCAGCCCAAGGTGCGAACACTGCGGCAACACCTCGCCCGTCACGGCCGACGCCTGACTGCGCTATCGCTCCGCCGCGTTGCGGCGCCCCTCTCTCTGAACATGCAACGAATGACGGTTTTGACATGAAGGTCTTCAGCGCGATCGCCGTCCAGGGCGTGGTCGAACAGCTCGCGCCCGCCTTCGAGGAAGCACAAGGCTACACGCTCGACTTCACGTGGGCCACTGCGCCGCTGCTCCTGAAGCGGCTCCAGGCTGGCGAGAAAGCAGACGCGCTGATCCTCAATCGTGCGACCACCGACACGCTGCTGGCCTCGGGCGGAATCGTCGCGGGATCGGACGTCGCGATCGCCAGTTCGGCCACGGCGATCGCCGTGAAGGCCGGTGCGCCGAAGCCCGACATCTCAACGCCCGAGGCGCTCAAGCGAACGCTCCTGAACGCCCGGGCGATCTCCTATACCGACCCCGCGGCGGGTGGTGCGAGCGGCATCTATTTCGCGAAGCTGCTGGAACGCATGGGCATCGCGGACGCGATCAACGCAAAGACCAGGTTTCCACCGCCCTCGGGCTATTCGGGCATGTTCCTGCCGACCGGCGAGGCCGACCTTGCCGTGCAGCAGGTTCCCGAACTCCTGCACGTCCCCGGCATCGAGATCGTCGGGCCCCTGCCCGGCGACCTGCACATGGTCACCGTGTTCGTGGCCGGCGTTCCTGCCGACAGCAGGCAACCGGCGCTGGCGAGCGCCCTGATCGAGTGCCTCCGCACGCCTGAAGCGAAGGCCCTCTTTCGCGCCAAGGGACTGGAGCCGGCCTGAGCCGGCTCAGGCCTTCACGACCTTCTGCTCTTCGAGGCGGTCGGTGGCCGGCGGCGGCGTGCGCGAGAGAGCGGCGATTTCGGCGCGCAGCTCTGGCGTCATGTCGATCTTCACCGCGGCGAGCGAGTCCTTCAGCTGATCGACGTTGCGGGCGCCGATGATGGGCGCGGTGATCGCCGGATGCGCGCCGACCCAGGCGATGGCCGCGCTGACCGGATGCAGGCCTTTCTGCTGGCAAAGGGCGACATACTTCTCGGCCGTCTCGAAAGCCCATTCCTCGCCGTAGCGCGCCTCGTACATCTTGTTGGTCTTGAGACGTCCCGAGGCCTGCCCGAAATACTTGCCCGACAGGAGACCGGCGGCCGCCGGGCTGTAGGGAATGACGCCGATGCCGTTGGCCGCCGCCATCGGCAGCAGTTCGACCTCGGCCTGGCGCTTCACCAGATTGTACATCGGCTGGATGACCTGCAGACGCGCCCAGTCGTTGCGCTCCTGGATGTCGACGGCGCGCTGTGTCTGCCACGCCGACCAGTTGCTGACCGCGGGATAGATCACCTTGCCCGAGCGGACGAGGTCCTCGAGGCCGCGCATCATCT
Source organism: Rhodospirillales bacterium (assembly GCA_013205335.1). Classification (GTDB taxonomy): domain Bacteria; phylum Pseudomonadota; class Alphaproteobacteria; order Reyranellales; family Reyranellaceae; genus Reyranella. The sequence goes on along the minus strand of JABMNB010000514.1, from coordinate 9,607 downwards.
CGTCGATCGGCGTCACCGCATCGAAGCGGTGGAGGAACAGGACGTCGATGCGGTCGGTCTGCAGGCGGCGCAGGCTCGCCTCGACGGCCTGCACCACGTGCCGCCGGTTGGCGCCGCCGGCATTGACGTCCGGACCGGTCTTGTTGAAGCACTTGGTCGTCAGGACCAGCTCGTCGCGATGATCCTTCGCCAGCCGGCCGAGAATCTCCTCGGATTTGCCCTTGTTGTACTCGTTGGCCGTGTCGAAGAAGTTGATGCCGGCGTCGCGCACCGCCTTGTACATCGAAGCCGAGGTGGCCTCGTCGGCGTCGCCGCCGAAGGACATGGTGCCGAAGCAGAGTTCGGAGACGGAGATGCCGGTACGGCCGAGAAGCTTGGTTTTCATGGGTGCTTTCTAGCACGACGCCGGGCGCTCCTGCAGCCGCCATGGAAAACCGTCCGGCTTCGCTCTATGAGAAGCGCGGCAAGTTCCAGCAGGATGTGTTGTGGCGAGAAAGAAAATCGCGAAGAAACCGAAACCCGCTCCCGCGCGGCGCAAGAAGGCCAGCCGTCCCAACCTGCCGGAACGCATTCTCGACGTCGCCGAGGAACTGTTCGGGCGTGTCGGCTACGGTGGCGCGACCACCCGGGCCATCGCCAGCCGTGCCCGCGTGAATGTCGGCCAGCTCCACTACTACTTCGACTCCAAGCGCGCGATCTTCGAGGCCGTCGTGGCACGACATGGCACCGAAGTCACAGAGCGGCGGCGCCAGCTCCTGCACGAAGCGCAGGCCCGCCACCCGCGCGGCATCGTCCCGCTCGAGGTCCTGGTCGACGCGCTGGTCCGTCCCCTGCTGATGGCCGAACCGCGCGCCGGGGGACGGCGGGCGTCGATGCAGATGCATGCGCGCCTGTTCACCGATCCCGACGACACCGCCAGCCTCGTGCGCGCCGGCATCTACGACGAGACCAACGCGCTCTATGTCGACGCCCTCCGGCGCGCCCTGCCGAAGATCCCGGCCAAGACGCTCTACTGGCGCTACTACTTCATGATGGGCGCGTACGTCTGGACCCTGCTGCAGCCCGGCCGACTGGAGGCGATCTCCCAGGGGCGGTGCGATCCCGCGGACATGGAAGCCGCCATCCGCGAGATCGTGCCCTTCGTCTGCGCGGGCCTCGCCGCGCCGGTCGAGCGTTAGGCTTTCTTCACGCGGCTCTTCAGGCGGCAGCGGCATTTGTCGAACTGGTGGAGCTCCACCATGTTGCCGCACGGATCCTTAAGGAAGAGCTGCTCGGCGTCGGGACCCGTCGCGCCCTTGAGCGACCAGTAGTCCGCGCCGAGCCGGTCGAGTTCGGCCTTGGTCTCGACGATGTTCTCGACGGCCAGTGCGACATGCGGCGTGGTCGGATCCTTGCCCGGCCCCTGGGCGAAGGGTGACGGCAGGTCGCCGCCGATCAGGTGGATCTGTCCCACCTCGCCGATGTTGATCCACATGCCGGGAATGCCCGGAATCTCCGGCCGTCCCGTATCGTGCTCGAGACCGAGCACGCCCTTGTAGAAATTCTTGAGGTCTTCGATCGATTTTTCGCCGGCGTCGATACGCACGCCTTGATGATGAAGCTCGAGCACCTTGATGGCCATCGTCTGCTCCTCCCGAGAGCTGTTCCGTTGACACGAAGTATCTTGATCGCCCCGCGCCCGGTCAATCGACCAACTGATTAGGTCACTTGACCTGAACGCACGACGCAAGCATCGTTGCAGCAAGAACAAGCGATACGCCGCCGGGAGGAATTCGATATGCGGACCAAGCGGGCCGCCGACTGGACACCGTCGGCGACGTTGCCCAACACGCCGGTCTCATTCACCGGCATCACCTACCAAGAGATGCTCGACCGCGCCCGCGCGCTGGTGCCGGCGATCGCCGCCCGCGCCGGGGAATGCGAGAAGCTGCGCCGCCTGCCCGACGATACCGAACGCGACCTGCACCGCACCGGCCTCTTCCGCATGGTCCAGCCGGCGCGCGTCGGCGGCGCCGATCTCGATGTCGGCATCCTGGTCGATACCTGCGCGGAGATCGCCCGCGTCTGCCCGTCGACCGCGTGGAATCTCGGCAATCTCTCCAGCCATCACTGGATGCTGGGCTATTTCCAGCCCGAGGCCCAGGACGAGATCTGGGACGCCTCGCCCGACGTGCTGATCGCCACCTCGCTCATCTTCCCGGCCGGGCGCGGCCGCAAGGTCGAGGGCGGCTACGAAGTCTCGGGACGCTGGCCGCTCTCCTCCGGCGTCGACAATTCCGACTGGAACATGCTGGGCTTCATGCTGCGCGAGCGCGATGACGGCCTGCCGGTGGACCAGCGCTTCGCCCTGGTCCATCGCTCGCAGTACGAGATCATCGACACTTGGCATGCCGTCGGCCTCTCGGGCACCGGCTCGAAGGACGTCGAGATCAGGAACCTCTTCGTGCCGGAGTTCCGCACCATTTCGGCCCGGTCGATGAACGGCAAGCCGCACGCCGGCTCCATCGTCAATCCCTCGCCCCTGTTCCGGCTGCCCATGCTCGCCCTCGGCCCCTACGTGCTTTCGGGCGTGATGCTGGGCTGCGCCCAAGGCGCCTATGAGACGGTTGTCGGCGCGGCCCGCACGCGCAACGCGACAACGATAGGGCAGCCCTTCGGTGCGAGCCAGGCCGTGCAGATCAAGGTTGCCGAGGCCAGCGTCCGCATCGACACGGCCGAAGTGCTGATGCGCCGGGCATGCGAACACGCGATGACCGTGGCCCGCTCCGGCGCCGACGCGGCCCACGAGGACAAGCTGCGCTATCGGCGCGACGCCTTCTTCTCGGCCCGGCTCTGTCTCGAGGCCGTCGACATACTGATGGGTATCGCGGGATCGAGCGGGCTCTACCTCGCCGGCCCGATGCAGCGCCTGTTCCGCGATGCGCACGCAGCCAATGCCCACGTCATGTTCTCGACCGACGTTCAGGGTGCATTGTTCGGACAACACGCGCTCGGCATGGCCGGGCCACCGCCGCTGCTCTAGGGCACAGACGGCCACAAAGAAGTTCAACGACCGGGAGGAAAAAAGAATGTCAAAGTCATCGTTAATCGCAGGACTGATCGGCGCCACGTCGCTGGTGGGACTGTCGGCACTCGGCGTCCAGGCACAGACGTCGGGCGAGCCGGTCAAGATCGGCGCCATCGTCTCGGTCACCGGCGCCGGCGCCGGCCTCGGCGGGCCAGAGCGCAACGGCCTGCTACTGGCCGAGAAGGACATCAACGCCAAGGGCGGCATCAAGGGCCGCCCGATCAAGTTCATCATCGAGGACGACGCATCCAATCCGGACACCGCGCTCAGCAAGGCCAACGACCTGATCTTCGGGCAGAAGGTCCAGGCGCTGCTCGGCCCGTCGCTCACCGCCAGCACCGTCGCCGTCGGCGGCGTGACCCACGCCAACAAGATCCCGCAGATCGCCTTCACGGGCATCGGACCGGCAGTCGAACGCGAGCGCAAATGCGTGGCTCACGTGCTGCCGCCCCAGCGCCTCAATGCAACCGCGCTGCTCGAATATGCCAAGAGCATCAAGGCGAACAAGATCGGCGTGCTGCATGACGCGGGCTACGGCAACGTCGTGATGGCCGAACTGAGGCCGCTTGCCGACAAGTATGGCGTCAAGCTGGTCGCGGTCGAGAAATTCGAGATCGGCGCCACCGACACGACGACCCAGGCGGCCAAGGTGAAAGCGGCCCAGCCCGACGCGGTGTTCATCATCGCCACCTCGGCAACGCCCTTCCGCAACGTCAAGCAGATCCAGATCACCCAGCCCGTGGTCGCCGCGATCGGCTCCTCGTCCTACGAGTATGTGAACGCGATGGGACCGGCCGCCGACAACATCGTGATCCCGGAGTTCGTGGTCGGCGAGGATCCGCTGCCGCACCAGAAGGCTTTCGTCGAACTCTTCAAGCAGACCTACAATTCGACGCCGAAGAACTACGAGGCGGCGGCCTGGGATGCGGCCCACATCATCGCCGCCGCCCTCAACAAGGCCGGCGCCGACGCCACCGGCGAAAAGCTCTGCGAGGCCATGAAGGCGCCGTACACCGGCGTGCTGGCCAACTACGACTTCTCGGCCGACGACATGACCGGCATTCCGCTGTCGAGCTTCATCTTCTCGAAGCTGGTCGGCGGCAAGTACACGCGCACGCCGTTCCGCATCACGCAGTAGCGACCATCGGCGGCGCAGGATCCCTCGCGGGTCCTGCGCCGCGCCTTTTTTGCGCGGAACCACTCCGTCATGACACTCAGCCTCGTCCTGCAGGCCCTCTTCGCGGGCGTGACGAACGGCATCGTCTACGCGCTCGTCGGCATGGGCCTGTCCGCCATTTTCAAGGGCAGCCGCGTGATCAACGCCATGCAGGGCGAGTTCGCCGTCATCGGCGCCATGACGACCGTGTTGCTGCTGACCAAGGCCGGCTGGCCCTACCCGGCGGCCATTGCCGGCGGCGCACTCTCGGGCGCCCTGGTCGGCGCCTTCATCGAGGTCGCCTTCGTGCGCTTCATGGCCAGAAAGAATGCAAGCGAGGACAGTTTCCTGCTGCTGACCATCGGGCTCGCGCTCACTCTCTCGGCCAGCGTGCTGTTCTTCATCGGCCGCGACGGCCATCTGCTCCCGCCGCTCGGCGGCGAAGGCGTGCTGATCATTCTCGACGCCGTCATCCAGTTCCACGCGCTTTGGCTCATCGCCATCGGCATCGGCGCCACTCTGGCGCTGCGCGCCTTCTATCACCGCACCACGATCGGCCTGTCGATGATGGCGGCCTCGATCGACGCGGACGGCGCGGCCACCACCGGCATCAATGTCGGCCGCATGCGTACCTTCACCTTCGTGCGGGGGGGCCTGCTGGGGGCGCTGGGCGGCATCCTGGTGACGCCGCTGATCGGCGTCGACTACCAGCTGGGGCTCAACCTCACCTTGAAGGGCTTCGCTGCCGCCGTGCTGGGCGGGCTCACGAACCCGCTGGGTGCCGCCGTGGGGGGCCTCACCCTGGGCCTGGTCGAGTCGCTGGCCATCATCGGCATCTCGTCGAGCTACAAGGACGTCGTCGCCTTCTCCGTGCTCATCGTCATCATGATCCTGATGCCGCAGGGCATCCTTGGCCGCGCCGGCCGGCGGGGAGGCTGAGCGCATGAACCCGCGTATCCTCCTGTGGCTGGCCGTCGGCCTCGTGGTCTGGGCCGTGATCCCTTTCGTCGTTCCGCGCTACATAGCCGACTTGCTGGTCTTCACCGGCATCTACACGGTGGCGGGGCTCGGGATCGGCCTGCTGCTCGGCCATTGCGGCATCGTCAACCTGGCTCAGGCGACCTTCTATGGCCTCGGCGCCTATGCCAGCGCCTATTGCACGGTGATGATGGGTCTGCCCAGCGTCGTGGGTTTCCTGGTCGGCGCCGTCATCAGCATGGCGCTGGCCTATGTCATCGGCCGTCCCATCCTGCGCCTCACCGGCTACTTCCTCGCGCTCGGCACCCTGGCCCTCAGCGCCATCGCCAGCGCGCTGTTCTTCGAATGGGACTGGCTGACCGGCGGCACCCTGGGCATCGGCGGCATTCCCAAGCTCGACCTGTTCGGCTTCCTGCTCGACCGGCCCTCGCGTTACTACTTCTTCGTCTGGATCGTGGCCTTTGCCTGCATGGCGGTGGCGCGAAACCTGGTCGACAGCCGCACCGGCCTCATGCTGCGGGCCATGCGCGATTCCAGCACCGCCGCGGCGGCTCTCTCGATCGACCTGCAGGCGCTGCGCACCAAGGTCTTCGTCGTGTGCGCGCTGTTCGGCAGCCTGGCCGGCAGCCTGTTCGCCCACCACGCCTCGTTCGTCAGCACGCAGAGCTTCACCGTCGACCGCTCGATCAGCTTCCTGCTGATCCCGGTGATCGGCGGCGCGACCTCGATCCCCGGCATCGTGGTCGGCGCGCTGTTCGTGACCTTCCTGCCCGAGCTGCTGAGCAAGCTGGGCGACATCCACCAGATCCTGTTCGGCCTGGCCCTCGTCGCCGTCGTCGTCCTGATGCCGGAAGGGCTGGTGGGCGCGTTCGGCAAGCTGCGGGCGCGGCTCGCAAAGCGGGGCGGCGGAAATGGCTGAGCCCCTCCTCGCCATGAAGGAAGTCGGCCACTCGTTCGGCGGCCTCTCGGTGTTGCGTTCCGTGACCTTCGAAGTGCCCGAGGGCGGCATCATCGGTCTCATCGGGCCCAACGGCTCGGGCAAGACCACGCTCTTCAACATCGTAAGCGGCTACATCCGGCCGCTGGCCGGCACCGTCCTCTATCGCGGCAGCGTGCTGGGCCGCGACTCCATCCAGCAGCGCGGCCTGCAGGGGCTGGTGCGCACCTTCCAGACGCCACAGGTGTTCGAGCAGATGACCGTGCTGGAGAACGTCATGGTCGGCTGCACCAAGCTCACGCGCACCACCATGCTGCAGGACCTGCTGCGCACCCCGGCCGCGCGCGGCCAGATGCGGGAGATCCGCGAGCGTGCCGAGGCCGCCTGCGAGCGTTTCCGGCTGGGCGCGTTGCGCGACCTGCCGGCCGCCAGCCTCACCGCCGGCCAGCGCCGCATCCTCGAGATCGCCCGCGCCGTGGTCGGCGAGCCGCGCCTGCTTCTGCTCGACGAGCCGTCCTCCGGGCTCAACGTCCAGGAGATCGACGATCTGCGCGACTGGATCGTGCGCCTGAACGAGGAAGGCATCACCGTCCTGCTGGTCTCGCACGACATGGGCCTGATGACCGTCGCCCGCACAGTGCACACGCTCTATTTCGGCGAGATCATCGCCAGCGGCGACATGGCCGCCATCCAGCGCGACCCCCGGGTCCGCGAAGTCTATCTCGGGGTCTGAGTCGTGCTGGAAGTGACCTCCATCTCCGCCGGCTACGGCGCCCTCTCCGTCCTGCGCGACGTCTCGCTCACGGTCGGCGACGGCGAGGCCGTGGCGCTGGTCGGCGCCAATGGCGCCGGCAAGACCACCCTCGTCCGCACGGTCTGCGGCCTGCTGCGTGCCCGAGGTGGCCGCATCGTCAAGAACGGCACCGACATCACCGCCACGCCGGCGCATGACCTGGCCAAACATGGGCTGGCCGTCGTGCTGGAGAACCGCCGCCTGTTCGGCGAACTGTCGGTGCGGGAGAACCTGATCCTGGCCGAGACGGTCGGGCGCAAGGTGCGCGGCGCCGACCTGCGCTTCTCATGGGACGAGGTGACGGCGCTGTTCCCCGTGGTCAAGGAGCGGCTGGCCTCGCCGGTCGAGCTGCTGAGCGGCGGCCAGCAGCAGATGGTGGCGATCGCCCGCGCGCTCCTGCTGCAGCCCGACCTGCTGATCATGGACGAGCCCTCGACCGGCCTCGCACCGAAGGTCGTGAAGGACATCCTGCTGGTCATCAAGGCGCTGCGCGAGCGCGGCATGGGCCTGCTTCTGATCGAGCAGAATGTCGGCATCGCCTCGGAGATCACCGACCGCGCCTACGTCATGTCGGTCGGCAGCATCGTCCACGAGATCGGCCCCGGCGAGTGGCAATCCTTCCTCAAGGACGAGCGGCTGGTGAAGGCCTATCTCGGCTGACAGAGCCGCGCTACGCTCCCGAAAACAAACGGGGGAAACAGCGTGCAAGGCGAAGCTTCGTACGATTTCATCGTGACCGGCGCGGGTTCGGCCGGCTGTGCCATCGCCAGCCGTCTGAGCGAGGACGGCCGCTTCTCGGTTCTCCTGCTCGAAGCCGGACCGCGCGACACCTATCCGTGGATCCACGTGCCGCTCGGCTATCACAAGACCTTCAACAATCCGAAGGTCAACTGGATGTTCGACAGCGAGCCCGAGGCCGAACTCAACAACCGCATCATGTACCAGCCGCGCGGCAAGGTGCTGGGCGGCACCAGCTCGATCAACGGCATGGTCTACATGCGCGGCAATGCCGCCGACTATGATGAATGGCGCCAGCGCGGCTGCGAGGGCTGGGACTACGCATCCGTCCTGCCCTATTTCAAGCGCGCCGAGGACCAGGAGCGCGGCGCCGACGAATTCCACGGTACCGGCGGGCCGCTCAAGGTGCAGGACCATCGCTGGCAGCCGACGCTGGCGCGCGCGATGCATGATGCGGCCGTGCAGGCCGGCATCCCGGCCAATCCCGACTTCAACGGCGCCACGCAGGACGGCGTCGGATTCTACCAGACCACCATCAACCGGGCCCGCCGCTGGTCGTCCGCACGCGCCTATCTCGGCGCCGCCAAGGGAAGACGCAATCTGACGATCGTCACGTCCGCGCATGCGACCAAGGTGCTGATCGAGAACGGCCGCGCCACCGGCGTGGAATATCGCACGCCCGACGGCGTCGTCCGCGCCCGCGCCAACCGCGAGGTCATCGTCTCCGGCGGCGTCTACGGCTCGCCGCAGCTCCTGATGCTGTCGGGCCTCGGTCCTGCCGATCACCTGAAGCAGCATGGCATCGAGGTCGTGCGCGACATGCAAGGCGTCGGCAGCCACCTGCACGACCATTTCAACACCTACATCGCCTATCGCTGCAGCCAGCCCGTCACCATGAACGACCTGACGCTCAGCCTGCCGCGCCGGCTGATGGCCGCAGCGCAGTATGCGTTCGGCCGCACCGGGCCGCTGGCCAGCATGGGACTGTTCGTCGGCGCACTGGTGCGTAGCGACAAGCGACTGGAGCGACCGGACCTGCAAATCAACATGTTCGCCTGGGCGATCAAGGACCGGAACAAATCCGGCATCGTCCCGCAGCCCTTCTCGGCCTTTGGCTTGAGCCCCGTGCATCTCACGCCCTCGGGCCGCGGCACGGTGCGACTGAAGTCCGCCGATCCCCTCGCCGCACCGGAGATCAAGTTCAATTTCCTGAAGAACGCCTCGGACTTCGATGCCCTGCTGCACGGCATGCGGATCTGCCGCGAGATCGCGAGCCAGCCGGCCCTCAAGCCGTTCATCGTCGAGGAGATATTGCCCGGGGCCAGCGTCACCAGCGACGCCGACCTCAAGGCCGACATCCGCGCCCGCGGCGTCTCGAACCTCCATCCGGTCGGCACCTGCCGCATGGGCCATGAGGTCGATGCCGTGGTCGACCCGCAACTGCGCGTCCATGGCATCGCCGGACTGCGCATCGCCGACGCTTCGATCATGCCGTCCATCGTCGCGGGCAACACCAACGCGCCCGCCATCATGATCGGCGAGAAGTGCGCCGACATGGTGCGCGCGGCCGCGAGCGCCTGACGCTACTTGCTGCGAATGCCGGGATTGAGGGCGACCGACTCGCCGGCCGCGCCGCCGGCATCGTAAGCTATCGGCGAGATCATGCGTCCGGGGCCTTCCTGCACCGTTCGCAGTTTCAGCCCCATCTTCTCTAGCTCTGCATCGACGACAGCGGCCTTCAGGACCACCAACCCACGGCCGCTGCTCTGGATCACGCCATCGCGCTCTGCCTTCATTGCCACCAGCCTGTCGGCGATGGATGCGCACATTCCCAAGGTGAAGGAAGCATTCGCCAGGTGCCGTTCCTGGTGCCGGAAGCGCCTGTAGTCGGCCGAGACCTTGTAGCGGCCGAGTTCGGCCCGAACCGCACCGTCGATC
>JABMNB010000513.1 GCA_013205335.1 Rhodospirillales bacterium | reverse complement strand
GTGATGCCGCCCTCGCTCGGCGTCTCGTAGGCGCACATGACGGAGAGGAACGCCGGCACCGGTTTGAACGAGGCATCGGAGTGCCACATGTTGTTGCCGGTGAGGAAGATCGTCTTCTTGTGCGAATTGCCCAGCACCGTGCCGTCCTTCTGGACGTTGCCGATGGTGCCGAAGTACTCGACCGCGCCGAGACTGGTGTGGCTGGGCTCGGGCTTGCCGAGCTGGCGCGTCAGCGCGAGCTGGCGCTCGTCGTCCATCGTCTGGCCGGGAAAGCAGACGAACGAGTAGCGGTCGACCGCCGCGTTGATCTCCGCGACCAGGGCGGGCGTGAGCGGCTTGCCGACGTCGACGCCGCGCAGGCTGACGCCGAACTGGGGGTGCAACTTTTCGGTGTGGAGTTGGGGCATGTCGAGGGAACCTCCAGCAGAATGAACTCTTCGGCGACGCCGCAGCCTGTTCGCCCTAGATACGATAGGCCTGGCGCGCCAGCAGTTTCCAGTCGCCACCCTGCTTCTGCCACACCATCAGGATGCCGATCTTGATGGGCGTCGTCTTGCCTTCGCTCAGCGTTTCGCCCGTGAGGACGTGGCGCGCGATGGCATTGTCGCCGACGACCTTCACGGTGGGCTCCGACAGGGTGATGAAGTTCCAGCTGCTCTTGCCGCTGGTCGAGGCGGCGATGAATTCCGCCTTGGTCTCGAGACGCCCGGCGGAGTGGCCGTAGCTCATCTGCTCGGCGCACAGCGCGTCGAACTTCGCCTTCTCGGCCTTGAGCATGGCCATGCGGAAGCTCTCGACCGCGGTGGTAACGGCCGCCTCGTCGGCGGCCTGCGCCAGCGCGACGCGCGCCGAGCCTGCACCAAACACCGCCAGCGCACCCGCGCCGGCCAAAGACAGATAACGTCGATTGATGTTCATGAGCGATTCCTTCCCCAGGCCAGGCCGGTCGTTGCCGGCCCCCGAGCCTAGTCCCGTTTGGCCGCCTCCGCACATCCATCTGGCGCACATCCGGAGGTCGGTCCGGAAAGGCCCGCCTGCCCGCCTCACTTCGGCAGGTGCGATTTCGCGAACCTGCGCACGCGCTCGATGGTGCGCGCCTTGAGCTCTGGCGGGTCGCGCCACGGGAAGACCGTGATCTCGGCGTTCGGCGCGAGCGACGCGACGTCGATCGAGGTCTGCAGCGGATGCGAGGACGTGTCGTCCGGCAGGACCAGGATCGGCGCCGGACAGCCGGCGATGAAGTCGCGCGGCACGCTGTAGAGGAAATCGGGCTGCACGTCCCACAGGCTGTGCTGGACCTTCTCGATCGTTTCCGCCGGCACGTCGGGTCGGCGTTCCCGGAACCCCGGAATCCAGTTCTGCTCGCTGTGGCGCACCATGACGCCGGGGTCTTCGGGCCGATGCCCCACGGTCTGGCAGAACACGGCGGCCACGACACGCTCGGGCGCGCGCTGCAGCAGCTTGCCGGCGAAGCAGCCGCCGATGCAGTAGCCCATGTAGAAGAACTGGCGGATGCCGAGATGATCCATCAGCCCGAGCTGGTCGTCGGCGAAGGCGTCCCACGCCTTTTCGACCGGCACCGGCCCGGTGGACTCGCCGCCATTGGCGTTGCGCTGGTCCATGGTGATGCAGCGGAAGTCGTTCCTGAACTCCTCCATCGCGTTGATGACGGCGGTCTGCCAGTTGGCGATGCGCGAGTTCAAACCGCCGCCGGGCGTGACCAGCAGCGGGAAGCCGGAGCCGGCCTCCTCGTAGCGAATGCGCACGTCGCCCTTTTGATAGAACGGCATTCACTCTCCCTGAACCATTGGCAGCAGTTTACCCGAGCGCGAGAGCCCGCTCACGCCGACAGGTCGAGCTTCCCCTCGATCTGCAGAAGGCGGACGGCCTGCAGCGACAGCACGCTCAGCGCATCGCGGATCTCGCCGGCCTCGACCATGCGGAACGCCTCGGCCAGCGGAACGCGCCGCAGCGCCAGCTCCTCGGTGGCCTCCGGCTCCGACTCGCCCGGCGTCAGCCCCCACGCGACGTAGGCGACGGCGCGCTCGTCGGAGACCGAGTTGGAGAGATCGGCCTCCAGCAGCTTGCGCCAGTGGCGCGCCGTGAGCCCGGTCTCCTCGCGCAGCTCGCGGGCCGCCGACTCCAGCGGATCGACCCCCGCCGCCCCGCCGCCCTCGGGAATCTCCCAGCTGTAGGCGTCGAGCGGGAAGCGATACTGGCCGACCAGATAGGTGTGGCCCTCCGCATCGACCGGCACGACCCCGATGGCGAGGTTCTTGTAGTGGACCAGCCCGTAGATGCCGGGCGTCTGCGCCGGCGTCAGCACCTCGTGATGGGTGACCCGGATCCACGGATTTTCGTAGACGTCCTTCGCGGAGAGGATGGTCCAGGGGCCTTTTTTAGGGGTGGTCATGGTGAGGGTCTCGACTCTCCGGAGGGCATCGTGGCGGCGCTTGCTAGTCTTTGGCTTCCGTCGCTTGCATGAGGCGCTGGCTCAGTGCGGCCGTCCGCTGGGAAAGCGTTAGCGTGTTGTTACCGAGGCTTATCAGATATTCCGCCGTGATCTGGCCTGTCCCCGGTTTGGCAGACAGGGAGTTACGCTAATCCTGCCTGCCTCTCGAACTCCATAGGGCTCTTGTAGCCGCGGGAGAAGAACGTCGCGAGGTAGGGGGCGAGTCCCGTACCCGCGATCAGGAAAGCGAGCCCCACCAGCATGATGATGGGGTCGTCATGCGAGGTCCTGCGCTTCGGATCAGGCTTCGGACCGGGCTTCGGATCGGCCTTCGGTAGATCGACGCGAGGCGACGTGACGACCGGGCTGTCCTCTTTCGCGTGTGCCCTGGCGCGACTGCCGCTGAACATGGTCCGCCGCGACAGCAGGTTCGGGCGGCGGCCTGGAACACGCCGGAGTCCGCCGGGGTCGGAAGGGCCGCGTGGCACGTTCTTGTTGCTGGGCATGGAAAAGACAAGAGGCACGCGGCCCGGCAGGACAAGACCGCCGGTTGCAGCCCGGGCGTGGTACACCACCGCGTGTGTCCGCGCGGCGGAGAGTCACCGTGGAAGCCGGCTTTTGCGCCCAGGCATGCACGGCCCTGCCCGTCGAATTGCGCTGCCCGTCCGACCGGAGGCGGCCTCCACGGAGACGTCCCGGCGGGGCAGCCGTTTCATCGCGTGCGCTTCTTGGCCTTGCGCACGGGGGCGGTCTTCGAGGCGAGCGCCTTTTCCTTCGCCTTCTCCGCCGCGCGGATCTTGGCGGCGCGGTTGAGGTCGTGGGCCGGCAGGTTCAGGGCGAAGGCCAGCCTGGCTTCGGCACGCTGCAGGAACTCCGCCTTCTTGGCTTCGGAAATCGGCTGGCCCATCGAACCCTCATACTGAAAATCACGCTCGGCGCGGCCGCTCGCACCGGCTCCGACGAATACCCGGAGACGATCCAGCGGCCACGGCGACGGAGGGTGCCTGAAGCACCGCCCCGCCGCGGGCCCATTGTGGCATCCGCGGCGAGCCGGCGCTTGCCGCCATTGTCAGGGGGTGGGGTCCTTGCGGCCAGTGCCGTCGGTGCCGCCGGTGCCGTCGACGGCGTCGACGGCACCGGCGGCGTCCGGACCGGCCTCGGAGCTGCCCTCGCCGTCCCTGCGGTCGACGGTTCGTGCGACGCCGTAGCGGCCGCCCTTCTGCTCGTCCTCGCGCTCGTAGCCCGGACCGCTTTCGGCGTCGGATCCATAGACGCCTTTCTCACGCCGCTCCTCCTGACGGCCGTCCTTGGCCTGGCCGGTGCCGCTGTAACTGTCGGAGGCCTCGTTCGGGTCGGGCTTTTTGGGATCGCGCGCCATGAATTCCTCCGTTGCGTGATGGGTCGTGACGCCTGCCGGCACCTTGCCTCTGTCGATCGACAACGGTGAACGCGCCACGACGGGCGATCGTTGCGTGAGCCGGAACGCGGCAACGGGTCGGGTCGGCGGACGGTCGCCGCCGGAGGCTCAGCGCGGCGCCTGGCGGCGGACGGCGACGAGGGTCCCGTAGCCGGCCAGCACGCAGAAACCCGCCAGCGCGAGATAGAACAGCGCGAAGGGGTCGCGGTGCTGCACTCCCGTCCAGACGGCGAGGCCGGCGAACACGAGGGCGAGGGCGACGGCGCTCCACCACACGGCACGCACGCCGAGGCGCAGCTTGTGGATACGTTCGACGGGCCTGGTCATGCCGGACCTTCCCCGGGGGGAGGCCCCGTGGGGTGCCTCGTGGGAGGCCTCGTGGGAGGCCTCGTGGGAGGCCTCTGGGGCTGGCTCGCGGGATGGCTCGGGGGGCTCGCCGGGAGCCTCCGACGGAGGCGCCTCCTTCGGCGGGACATTCCTGTCGGTGGGGTCGCCCACCGGCGCCTCCTCGCGGGGAGGCTCGATCCGGGGCGTGTCGTTCAGGGGGGAGCGGGGTTCGGACATCGTCGGTAACGCGCGCCGGCGGCCGGCGCTGCGTCCCCGGACCAGCGGAGCCGTCTCCTTTTTTCCTCCGGAATTCTTCAAAAAATCAACGATTTCTGCCTTAGTTCTGGATCATACTGTGGTCGTGTGCAGTGGGGCCTCCCCCCCCCGGCGGGAGGTGCGCATCGCCGTCGACGGTGGGTCGGCGGGCAAACAGTGAGGCTAGCGATGAAGAGACGTGTTCTGACGCAGGCGCTGTTGATGGGTCTGGTGGCGCGAGTCCCGGCCTTTGCCGCCGATCCGCTGCCCGCCCTGCACGAGACGCCGGGTCTGGCCGACAAGGTGAAGTCCGGAGCGTTGCCGCCGATCGGCAAGCGCCTTCCCCAGCAGCCGCGGATCATCGAGAAATTCTCCGGCAGCGACGGACACGGCACGCATGGCGGCCAGCTCAACATGCTGATCTCGGCCACCCGCGACACCCGCCTGATGACGGTCTACAGCTACACGCGCCTGATCGTGTACGACGGCGATTTCAAGCTGCACCCCGACATCCTCGAGAGCTACGAGGTCAAGGAGGGTCGCGAGTTCACCCTGAAGCTGCGGGCCGGCCACAAATGGTCGGATGGCCACCCCTTCACCACCGAGGACTTCCGCTTCTTCTGGGAGGACATCGCCAACAACAAGGACCTGTCGCCCAACGGTCCCTCGGTCGAGCTGCTGGTCGACGGCCAGCCGCCCAAGGTCGAGATCCTCGACGAGCAGACGATCCGCTACAGCTGGGCCAGGCCCAACCCGCAATTCATCGAAAGCCAGGCACGCGCCGCGCCCCTCTTCCTGTTCCGCCCGGCCCACTATCTCAAGACGGTGCACGGCAAGTACACGCCGGAGGAGGAAATCCTCAAGGTCCACAAGGGCAGCCGCTGGGCCAACGTGTTCCGCCGCCAGGACGCGATGTACGGCAACAGCAACGTCGACCTGCCGTCGCTCAACCCGTGGGTCCTCGCCACGGTGCCGCCGGCCCAGCGCTTCGTCTTCGTGCGCAATCCCTATTTCCACCGCATCGACAGCAAGGGCCGGCAGCTGCCCTACATCAACGACGTGATCATGACGGTGGTCGCGGCCAACCTGGTGCCCGCCAAGGCCGGCCTCGGCGAATCGGACCTACAGCCGCGCTATCTCGGCCTGCGCGACTACACCTTCCTGCGCGACGCCGCGAAGACCTCGGGCATCAAGGCGCTGTTGTGGGAGAAGGGCTCGGGCTCGGAGGTCGCCTTCTATCCCAACATGAACGCCAACGACGAGACCTGGAGGAAGCTCAACCGCGACGTCCGCTTCCGCCGCGCGCTGTCGCTGGCGATCGACCGCCAGGAGCTGAGCGAAGTCGTCTATGGCGGCATGGCCACGCCCTCGGCCAACACCGTGATGCCGCGCTCTGCCCTGTTCAGGCCGGAGCTCGCCACCAAGTGGGCGACCCGCGACCTCAAGACGGCCAACAAGCTGCTCGACGAGGTCGGCCTCGTGAAGAAGGGCAGCGACGGCATCCGCCTGCTGCCCAACGGCCAGCCGGCGCTGTTCGTGATCGAGCATTCCAGCGAGAAGGCCGACGAGGTCGATACGATGACCCTGGTCGCCGACCACTGGAAGAAGGTCGGCATCAAGGCGGTGCTGAAGCCGCAGACCACGGACAATTTCCGCCTGCGCACCACCTCCGGCGAAGCGATCATGACCGCCTATGCCGGCGTGATCACCGCCGCGCCGACCGTCAACACCAGCCCCCGCGAGTTCACGCCGGTGATGCAGGGCGGCCTGCAATGGCCGAAATGGGGCCTCTTCGTCGAATCGAAGGGCAAGCAGGGCGAGGCCTGCGACATGGAGGAAGGCAAGAGACTGCTCGAGCTGCTGCGCATGTGGGAGAATTCGGTCGACGCCGCCGAACGCCGCAAGGCATGGGACGAGATCCTGACGGTGAATGCCGAGCAGGTATTCTCGATCGGCACTGTCAACGAGGTGCGCCAGCCGGTGACGGTCGGCAAGAAGGTGCGCAACGTGCCCGAGAAAGGCTACTGGGCGTGGGATCCGGGCGGCTACATCGGCCTCTACGAGCCCGACACGTTCTGGATCGCCAGGTAGGGGGCTGGATCGCCAGGCAGGGATGGATCAGCCTCTTTTTCTTCCCCCGTCTCGGGGGAGGTGCCCGAGGGGCGGAGGGAGTCATGACCCCGTCCCCTCGTGAGGCGAGGGCACTTCCCCTTTGCGGACTCCGCAAAGGGGAAGCGAATGATAGCGGCGGCGCGGCCCGTCACTGCGGCTTGAGGGGGCCCTCGAACAGGCAGTACCCGTCCAGCATGATGGTCGAGGCGCCGGGCTTCAGCGAGCCCACGACGTCCATCTTGTTGCCGCCGCCGACGATGGTCGTCGTCTTGAACTTCTTGTCGGCACCCAGCGTCGCCTTGAAGCCGCGCTCGGGGCGGCCTTCCTGCTGGAACCAGCCATCCACGTCCGTGCCGACGACCGTGACCTTGATCGTCATCTTGTAGGTCGGGCACTTGCCGCTGCCCGGCACGTTCAACCCGACGCCCGTCCAGGTGAAGATGGCCGGCTCGGCCAGAGCGGGCGCGACCGGAAGAAGGAAGGCCAGGGTGGCCACGGCAATTTTTTTCAGCATCGACAGACCCTCACCAGAAGGATGCAACAATCTCTCGCCGGCCGCCGCGGTGGACACTCCATCGCCCGACCGGCTGGGGAAATCCTAGCCCTACTCAAGGCCCAAATCGCGCCGTTTTCGAGGCACCTGCCAACTAATTTGATTCGGCCCCGCCGTCTCGCGGGCGCTCCCCCCCCCCAGCACCAGGTCGGCGCCGCGGCAGAAGGTTGCCGGACAAAAACAGGTGTTCGATGGGGCGCGATGGACCTCCGCTGGCGCGAGACGCTGGCGGTGCAGTTCAAGCCGGGCTCGTGCGGGGCCTGTCCGCCGACGCAGCCATCGACGACGCG
>JABMNB010000512.1 GCA_013205335.1 Rhodospirillales bacterium | reverse complement strand
GCCCTTCGAGACGGCGCTGCGCGCCTCCTCAGGGTGAGGTCAGTGTTGGGATGCTCGGCTCGATTCAATCTCGCCCGGAAAGGCTCTAATGGACGGCTGAGCTAAACTCGGTTCCGGCGCCGCGGCACGTCCCGTAGAGTGCGCGCCGTTTCCTTCTCATCCGGTAGCTTCCGTGTCCCTTTCCGCGCGCGTGACGTGGCGCAGTTTCCAGGCCGGCGCCTGGCGCATGATCCTGCCGGGCCTTGCTTCGCTTCCTTTTGGCATAGGCTTCGGCGTCGCCGCCGCCCAGAAGGGCCTCAGCGCCTTCGAGACGACGCTGATGAGCTTCACCGTCATGGCCGGCACCAGCCAGATGGTGGCGCTCGACATCTGGGCCCAGCCGCTGCCGCTGGTGGCGCTGGCGGTGTCGGTGTTCGTGGCCAACCTGCGCTACTTCGTGATGGGCGCGGCGCTGCAGCCGCACCTCCCGCACCTGCCGTGGTGGCTGCAGCCCCCGGTCTGGTACGTGACGGTCGACCAGAACTGGGCGGTCAACATCGCCGAATATCGCCGCGGCCACGGTGATCTCGGCAAGTTCCTGGGCGGCGGCTTCGTCATGGCCTGCATCTGGTCGGGTTCGACGCTGGCCGGTCACCTCGCAGCGGGCGGCCTGCTCTCCGATCCCGCGACGGCGCGACGCCTCGGCCTCGATTTCGTCGGCGTGGCGGTGTTCGTCGTGGTGGCCACCATCCTGTTCCGCGGCAAGGGCGACATCGCGCCCTGGGCCGTGGCCATCGCCGCCGCCCTCGCTGCCAAATGGGTGATCGGCGGCAACTGGTACATCGTGGTCGGCGGCCTGGCCGGCGGCATTTTCGGCGCGCTCCGGGATCTCAGGAAGACCGATGTCCGCCAATCCTGAAAATCTCGTCGCGATCTTCGTGATGGCGCTCGCCGCGATGGCCGCGAAGGGCGGCGGCTTCATCGCCATGCGGTGGCTCGGCCGACATCGCTTCGTGAACGCCCTGCTCGACCACGCGCCCGGCGCGGTGCTGGTGTCGGCCGCGATCGTGCCACTCGTTCAGGCGGGCGGAGCCTTCGTCGTCGGCGCAGCCGTCGCGGCACTGCTCACCAGAAAAGTCGGGGGCTTCACCCCCGGCTTGTTTGGTGGCGTCGGCGCCGTGGCGCTGGCCCGCTGGGCGGGCCTGACCTAAACGATGTCTAGTGGGAGGTTGGTTCGCTCAGCCGGACGATCTCGTCCTTGATCATGAGCTTTCGCTTCTTGAGGCTGCAGAGCGCATCGTCGTCGGGATGCGGCCTCGTCGTCTCTCGATGAATCGCCTGTTCGAGAGTCGCATGCTTGTTCTTGAGTGCTTCGATGTGGCCCACGGTGCTCATAGTCGGATACCTCCGAGTTTGTTAGCGGGACGGCACAAATCTGACTCTGACATTGGGTGGTGTCACGCCAAATCAACCGGTTCATCAACCGACCGGCACAGATTCTTCATAATGTTGAAACAAGCACGCTCCGGCGTCGTTGCCGGTGAGAGCGCTCAGGCCGCCAGCCCAACGGCCTCCGCGACTTCCGGCGGGGCGAGCGCGGGAAACGTCTCGCGCATGAGGGCCGCGACGGCCTTGCGGTCCTTGTCGTCCGGTACGACACCCAGGCACACGGCATAGACGCCCAGATTGCCCACCGCGGCACGCAGCCGCTTCTCGGGCGGTCTGTCCCGGTCGGGAGCCGGCGCGTGCAGGCTCACGAGCGCGAGCTGCTCGGCGTGCTCGGCGGCCAGCTCCGCGTCGGCGACCCGGCGGCGGACGGCATCGACCGTCTCGGGCAGCGCGCCCGGCCAGACCTTGTCCTTGAGCCGCCGCCGCATCTCGCGCAACGGCTTCACGACCTCGGATTGCCAGGCCTCGCTCGCGGCCAGGATGGCGCGCAGCCGCTCGGCCGTCAGGGTCGGCCGGCCCGAGGCGCCCAGCCAGCAGCAGAACAGCAGGACGTTGACGTCGCAGCCGCGCCGCTCCTGCAGGTCGAGGCAGGCCTCGGCCACGCCGTCGCCGGCATAGAGCTCGAGCGAGAAATTCCAGAACGGGTGGGGCAGAAAATCCGACACGGGTGCTTGTGGCTTTGCTTGGGGTTTTTTGATCGTGGGCCTTGCCGAGGGCTTGCTGGGGAGCGTTGGACGCTTCCCTTTGGGCGGGCTACGGGGTACACGGCCGGGAGCGACGTGGCTAGCCTGCCTGGACGAGTGCGCCCCGCATGAATGACCTGAGTTCGTCGGACCCGCCGGACGCCCAGACCATCAAGGCCCGACTGGAGGCCCTGAAGAGCGAGCATCGCGACCTCGACGAGGTGATCGATCGCCTCATCGAAAAGCCGCCCTTCGACCAGCTCCAGCTCCAGCGGCTCAAGAAGCGCAAGCTCGGGCTGAAGGACCAGATCCTGCGGCTGGAAAGCCAGCTCATTCCCGATATCATCGCCTGAGAAGAACATGGCCAAGAAAACCGCCAAACGCCGCCCGACGCCAAAGCCGGTGGTCGGACTGATCATGGGCAGCCAGTCGGACTGGGCGACCATGCATCACGCCGCCGAGACCCTGGAGGCGCTGGGCGTCCCCTTCGAGGCGCGCATCATTTCCGCACATCGGACCCCCAGGCGCATGATGAGCTATGCCTCGACCGCCAAGGGACGCGGCCTGAAGGTGATCATCGCCGGCGCTGGCGGGGCAGCCCATTTGCCCGGCATGACGGCTGCCCTGACGCCGCTGCCCGTCCTGGGCGTCCCGGTCGAAAGCGCGGCATTGAAGGGGCAGGACAGTCTTCTTTCCATTGTCCAGATGCCGGCCGGCATTCCCGTCGGCACCCTGGCGATCGGCCGTGCCGGATCGATCAATGCTGCACTCCTGGCAGCATCCATCGTCGGTCTTGGCGACGCCAAGATCATGTCCGCCGTGGAAGCATGGCGCGCCCGCCAGACCCTGGCCGTCGCCAAGATACCTTCCGACAGCCCCGCTCCCCACCGCTGATGACGGTCCCGCAGCCTCTGCCGCCGGGAGCGACGATCGGCATCCTGGGTGGCGGCCAGCTCGGCCGCATGACTGCCCTGGCCGCCGCACGGCTGGGCTATCGCTGCATCGTCTACGCGCCCGATGACCACCCGGTGGCGGCGCAGGTCTCTGCCGGGCATGTCCGCGGCGCCTACGACGATGCCGAAGCCCTTGCCCGCTTCGCCGCCCAGGTCGACGTCGTCACCTACGAGTTCGAGAACGTGCCCGAGAGCGCCGTCCTCGAATGCGATAAGCTGAAGCCGGTCCGCCCGGGCGTGAAGCCGATCCACTTCGCCCAGCACCGGCTGCGCGAGAAGGACTTCCTGCGCCGACTAGGCATCGGCACGGCCGACTACCAGCCCATCCGGTCCGAGGCCGACATCGCGGCGGCGAGCGCCCTGCCCGGCATCCTCAAGACGTGCACCGAAGGCTATGACGGCAAGGGTCAGGCGCGCGTTGCCGACCGGGTCCAACTGGCGGCCGCCTGGTCGAAGCTCGGCCGGCGCGAGTGCGTGCTGGAGGCGTTGGTCGATTTCGACTGCGAGGTTTCGGCCATCGTCGCCCGTGGGTTGGACGGCGCCACCCGCTGCTTCCCCATCGGCATCAACGGCCATCGCGACGGCATCCTGCGCACGACGACCGTCCCCGCAGCCCTACCGGCGGCGACGCTGGCCACCGCCGAGCGTTTCGGCGTCGAACTCGCTCGGGGCCTCGATCTGGTGGGCCTGGTGGCGCTGGAAATGTTCGTGACGAAGGACGGGCGGGTGCTGGCCAACGAAATGGCGCCGCGGCCGCACAATTCGGGTCACTGGACCCTGGACGCCTGCGCGACCAGCCAGTTCGAGCAGCTCGTGCGCGCCGTCTGCGGCCTGCCGCTGGGATCAGTCGAGGTGCTGGCGCCCTCGCGCATGGAGAACCTGATCGGCGACGAGGCCGATGACTGGATGCGCCATCTCGCCGAGCCGACGGCCCGGCTGCACCTCTACGGCAAGACGGAGGCCCGCCCCGGCCGCAAGATGGGCCATGTCACCTACGTGCTGCCGTCCGCCCGGTCCGATTCGGGCCGGTCCACGACCTGATCTGCCCTTTCAGCTTCTCGAACTTCATCACGTCGTCGATGCGGCGGTCGAGGAAAGCCCAGGTCGCTTCCGATTCGGGCGACCGGTCGTTCAGCCAGTAGAGCAAGGTCGAGGAGTAGACGCCCGCCAGCGTCGCCCGCTTGGTGTAGAAATTGAAGTCGGTGCTGGTGTCGCCCGCCGCGTACCACATGGCGTCCACGGTCCTGTAGAGCAGCTTCAGCGCCAGCCCGGCATTGAACGGCAGCGACAACAGGGAAAGCGCCCGCCGCGCCGCCTCGCGCGGACCGGCATGACGCTCCAGCCGGAGGCGGACCGCGCTCTTGATGCGGTCCCGGATCTTGAGGGCCGCAATACCCTCCTTCTCCATGTCCTCGACCGTGCGCCGGTCGGAGCGCTCGCTCACATAGGTCAGGACCTGGAGGGGGCCGCCCGGGAACAGACGGTCGGCCTCGCCCGCAGGCAGGTCGAGCGCCCTTGCACTGGCGGCCAGCGCGGTCCGCGTCCAGCCCTCGAAGGCAGCCTCGGCCATGACCTCGTCCGCCAGCCGGTCCCGCAGGGCGGAGTCAGGATCGGTTTCCGGTCGGTCGGGGGTGTTTTGTTCGGTCATCCCTGCAATATAGGCCCCAATCGGGGGGTTCCCAAGGGTATCGCCCTGTGATACCTACCCGGCCTCTGGAATTCAGGCCCCGGGACATTCGTGGGCCAAGCCGCATTGGAAGGAAGCGATCGAAGTGCAGGTTCTCGTTCGTGAAAACAACGTCGATCAGGCGCTGCGCGTCCTGAAGAAGAAGATGCAGCGCGAAGGCATATTCCGCGAGATGAAGCTCCGTCGCAACTACGAGAAGCCCTCCGAGCGCCGCGCCCGTGAGCGCGCCGAGGCCATCCGCCGCACCCGCAAGCTGATGCGCAAGCGCATGGAGCGCGAGGGCTACTAGTCCTCCCCTCCTCGAACGAGACGACGACCCCCGGCATCCCCGGGGGTTTTTGTTTGGCCGGCAACGGAAGGGCCAACGGAGCGCGCTCGCCCCGTTGGATTCATGCCGTGGCTTCTTGGGTCCTTCGGCTTCAGCTCGACCCGCACCACCTCATCCTGAGGAGCGGCCGAAGGCCGCGTCTCGAAGGATGAGGCCCCTGAATCCTAGGACGCTCATTTTCGCCGTAGTGGCGTCAGGATTCTGTGCGTTTGCCGCACATGCCGAAGCGG
>JABMNB010000511.1 GCA_013205335.1 Rhodospirillales bacterium | reverse complement strand
CCTCGAACGACGATCCGCTCGCCCGGCCGCGACGCTATGACAGAAGGCAAGGGCTGGAACATGACCGACCAGCATGACGACGCGCCGGGCGCCGGCCTGTTCTCGTAGGTCCCTTCGGCATCCATCGTGAGCCTGATCCACTGGACGATGCCATTCACCGCGCCACCCGTGCTGATCAGGCCGACGGAGGTCCGATGACCGGTGAACGGACCGCCCGAGCTGAAATCGAAGGCGAAGAGGTCCTCCGGGGCGCTCCGCAGCGCCAGCGCCTCATTGCCCGGCGACAGGCTGATGCGCGCGGCGAAGCTGGTCATCAGCGAGAGATCGAAGCCCTGGACCGATCTCATCTGCCTGGAGGCGAGATTGCCGTAGCAGGCGAGAGCGATCCGCACAGAGCCGTGCGAGGGAATGACGCGCGTGGCGGGGTGCGCCAGCCGCCCGACGACGTCCTCCATGGACCCCAGTATGTCTTCGCCCAGCAGATTGTTGGAGACGGTCTCCGACACGATGATGTCGGCCGGTCCGGCGAGGTCGGTGCCAATCTGGAGGTCGCGCGAATGCTTGGCGACGATCCGGATGCGGTCGGCATGGCCGTTGCGCTCGACGATCCGCGTCGCGGCGGCGGCCATGGCGGGGTTGAATTCGCAACTCACCACTTCGGCCGCGCCCGCCCGGGCCGCCATCAGGGCGAGAAGGCCCGATCCTGCGCCGATGTCGAGGACTCGGGAACCCGGGACGACGCTGCGACGCAAGGCGTCGTCGTAGGCTGCGTTGCGCGCCGTGTCCGCGAGGATCGAGTGGTGCCAGTCCGGCACGCTGCCTTCCAGGACGATCAATGCGATTCGTTCGATCTCGGGGTCTTCGGGGGCGAGCCGGCGTGCCTGGCCCACGAGTTCGACGGCGCGTTGCGTCTCGCCGCCCTCGATCAGGGCCTTCGCCAGCCGCACCATGCTTCCCGGATTGGCGGCGAGATGGGACGCCGTCTCGGGTGCCGAGAGGCGTTGCAGCAACATCGCCCTGTGCTTCTCGATGATCGTTCGGGGACGCATGGTCATCCGATCGCCGGTTGCGACACCTTTCAGCGGAAGAAAATCACGGTCAGCAGCACGAACAGCGGCAGGAGGATGCCGCAGGACCATGCCATGTAGCCGAAGAAGCTCGGCATGCGGATGCCGGCCTCTTCGACCACGGCCTTGACCATGAAGTTGGGGGCGTTGCCGATGTAGCTGTTGGCGCCCATGAACACCGCGCCGCAGGAAATCGCTGCCAGGGTGCTGGCGAGGGTGCCCATCAGCAGATTGGGATCGCCGCCGGCCAGGTTGAAGAAAACCAGATAGGTCGGAGCATTGTCGAGGAAGCTCGACAGGATGCCCGTCAACCAGAAGTACCAGATGTCGTTGGGCTGGCCGTCCGGTCCCGTCACCAGGGCGACCAGGGGAGCCATGACGCCTTCCTTGCCGGCCTTGAGGATGGCGAGGGCTGGCGCGATGGTGATGAAGATGCCGGCGAACAGCTTGGCGACCTCCAGCATGGGCCCCCAGCTGAAACCGTTGTCGATGCGGGACGCACGCGAGGTGAGTTTGAGCGACAGGAAGCAGATTGCCACCAGGACCAGGTCGCGCATGATGTTCTGCAGCTCGAGCGTCACGTGGAAGACCGTGAAATGGATGCCGGGCTTCCAGGTGCCGCTCGCGAGGACCGCCCCGACGATGACCGCCAGCAGGATGATGTTGACGCCGCCCTCGATCCGCACCGGCGTTTCCGGAGTGGGGTCGCGCTTCGGCCGGCCTTCCCTGCGGTACCAGTAGCTGTCGAGGGCGTAGAACACCGCCAGCAGAACGATGGCGCAGACCAGCATCTCGCTGAACAGGTGGGTCGTCGTCCAGAAGAAGCTGACGCCCTTGAGGAAGCCCAGGAACAGCGGCGGATCGCCGAGAGGTGTCAGCGCACCGCCGATGTTCGACACCAGGAAGATGAAGAACACGAACACGTGGATCTTGTGCCGGCGATCGTCGTTGGCGCGGATCATGGGGCGGATCAGCAGCATCGACGCGCCGGTCGTGCCCATCCAGCCCGCCAGCACCGTGCCGATCGCCAGCAGCGCCGTGTTCATCGAGGGCGAGCCGTGCAGGTTGCCCTTGATATGGATGCCGCCGGTCACGGTGAACAGCGCCGTCAGCAGTACGATGAAGGGGATGTAGTCGAGCAGCAGCAAGTGGATGACTTCATAGACGGCGCTCGGTACGCCGTGAATCACCGCGAAGGGCACGATGATCATGACGGCCCAGGCGGCGGACACCTTGCCGAAATGGTGGTGCCAGAAACTGGGTGCCACGAGCGGCAGGATCGCGATCGACAGGAGGATGCCGGCAAACGGGATCATCCAGGCGAGGCCGAGATGGCGTCCGTCGATCGCCGGGGCGTCGGCACCCGCCGCCAATGCCGGCAGCGTGAAGGCGAACGTGAACAGCCCGCTGAGGAAAAGCCGGAATATCATCAGACCATGTACGTCGCGGTTACGCCGCCGTCGACCGTGAGAGTGTGGCCGTTGACGTAGCTCGCGGCGGGAGAGGCCAGGAAGATTGCAGCGCCGGCGATTTCCGACGGGTCGGCCCAGCGCCTGAGAGGACAGCGCAGGCGCATCCGCTCTCCGGTCGATGAGGCGATCAGCGCCTCGTTGGCCTCCGTCGCGAAGAAGCCGGGCGAGATGGCGTTCGAAGTGATGCCCTTGTCGCCCAGTTCGCTGGCCAGCGCGCGGGCGAGGGCGGCAAGGCCGGCCTTGGCGGCGATGTAGGACGAGGCGCCCGGGGCGGCGAGCTCGGCGGCGATCGAGGTGACGAGGATGAGACGTCCCCAGCCACGGTCGATCATGCCGGGGACCAGCAGGCGGATCAGCGCCTGTCCGGCGGACAGGTCGGTATCGACCAGCCGGGCGAAATCGTCGGATTCGATCTCGGTGAAGGGGCGGCGATCCCGTTCTCCGACATTGTGGATCAGAATGTCGATCGCTCCGGCGCCGGCAAGGGCCAGCTTCATCGCCGGGCGGTCGGCCATGGCGAACACCACCGCGTCGGTCGCCCGGCCGGCCGCGCGCAGCTCGGCCAGCCGCGGCGCCAGCCTCTGATGCGAGCGGCCGTGCAGAAGAACGCGGGCGCCGGCCTCGGCGAGGCCCTTGGCCATCTCCCAGCCCAGTCCCCGGGTCGAGCCCGTGATCAGCGCGGTGCGGCCGTCGAGGCGGAATTTATCGGGGAAGGTCGACATCTGCTGAGGAGAGAGGCTCGGGAATATGGGCGGGACAGGCACGGGGCATTCGGCTATTGCCAGCGCGGAGTTAGCTTTGGATTTGTGCATGCTGCAACTGCCTAAAGTCATCGGCCATCGCGGCGCCATGGCCTACGCCCCGGAAAACACGCTGGGGTCCTTCCGCGAGGCGCGACGGCGTGGCGCGACCTGGGTCGAGATCGACGTCAAGCTCACGGCCGATGGCGTGCCGGTCGTCATGCACGACGACTCGCTGAAGCGCACGACCGGCGTCGACCGGCTGGTCGCCGAGACCCCAGCCGCCGAGTTGCCGCCCTCGGTGCCGACCTTCGGGCAGGCGATCGCCTGCTTCGGCGAACTTGGCCTGGGCTGCAACGTCGAGATCAAGCCGTGCGCGGGCCGCGAGACCGAGACCGCGCGCGTCGCCGTCGCCGCCCTGCGGCGGCTGTGGCCGGCCGCGCTGCCGGCGCCGCTGTTGTCGAGTTTCAAGGATGGCTCGCTCGCCGCCGCGCGCCAGGCCGCGCCCGAATTTGCGCGAGCGCTGCTGATCGACGATCTGAAGGACGACTGGCAGGCGCGCGCCGAGGCGGTGTCCGCTGCAGGTCTCAATACGAACGGTAAGCGGCTGACGGCGGTCCGTGCGGTCGAGATCCGCAAGGCCGGATTCGCCCTCAGCGTCTACACGATCAACGATGGCGACGTCGCCCGGGCCCTGTTCGGGATGGGCGTGCAGTGCGTCATCAGCGACGCGCCCGACGTGATTCTGGCCGCTCTTCCGTAATATCGACCTTTGGGGTTGCATTCCCTGCGCAGTCTTGGTCGACTGTCATCAGACCGCAACAAAAGAGACACATCGCAGTCTTGCGGCCCGTCGATACATCGCCGGGGATTAATTCTGGGAGGTTTGTTCGACATGACACGGATTCTACTGTCTTCCGTCGCGGCTGCGGCGGTGCTGGCGAGCGCGTCCACCGCGTTTGCTCAGACCGAGATCCAGTTCTGGCACGCCATGGGCGGCAACCTGGGTGAAGCGGTCAATGCCCAGATCGAGGGTTTCAACAAGTCTCAGACCGAATACAAGGTCGTACCGGTCTACAAGGGTTCCTACACCGAGACCCTGACGGCCGCGATCGCCGCCTTCCGCGCCAAGCAGGCGCCGCACATCGTGCAGGTCTTCGAGGTCGGCACCGCCAACATGATGGCCGCCAAGGGCGCGGTCTACCCGATCTATCAGCTCATGGCCGATGCCAAGGAGCCGTTCGATCCCAAGGCCTTCATCGGCCCGGTCACCGGCTACTACTCGACGACCGACGGCAAGCTGCTCTCGATGCCGTTCAACTCCTCGACCCCGGTGCTCTACCGCAACAAGGAGCTGATGCAGAAGGCCGGGCTTGACCCGAACAAGCCGCCGACCACCTGGCCCGAGCTGGGCGAGATGGCCAAGAAGGCGGTGGCGGCCGGCGCCAAGTGCGGGTTCACGCCGCAGTGGCAGACCTGGACGATGATCGAGAATTTCGGCGCCTGGCACAACCTGCCCTACGCCACCAAGCAGAACGGCTTCGGCGGCACGGACATCGAGCTGAAGTTCAACAGCCCGGCGCACGTCAAGCATATCCAGACGCTGGCCGACTGGAGCAAGGACAAGACCTTCGTCTATGGCGGTCGTGAAGGCAGGTCGACGGCGCTGTTCAATGCCGGCGACTGCGCCTTCCACATCGCCTCGTCGGCGTCGGCGTCCGGCATTGAAAAGGCACTGACGCCGGAGAAGGTCGGCATCTCGATGATGCCGTACTGGCCCGACGTGATCGCCAAGCCGCAGAACTCGATCATCGGCGGCGCCACGCTGTGGGTGCTGCAGGGCAAGCCGGCGGCCGAGTACAAGGGCGTCGCCAAGCTCATGACCTACCTGTCGAGCGGTCCGGTTCAGGCCAAGTGGCACCAGGAGACGGGCTACGTGCCGGTCAGCCTGTCGGCCGCCGAGATCACCGAGAAGGCCGGCTTCTACCAAAAGAACCCGGGCCGCGACGTGGCGGTCATGGAACTGACGCTCAACCCGCCGACCGAGAACTCCAAGGGCCTGCGCATCGGCAACTTCGTGCAGATCCGCGACATCGTCGACGGCGAGCTCGAGGCCGTCTGGTCGGGCAAGAAGGACGCGAAGACCGCGCTCGACGATGCCGTCAAGGCGGGCAACGATCAGCTCAAGCGCTTCGAAGCGGCCAATAAGTAAGGTGGCGTCGTCTGTGCCCTTCTTCATGTTCCTCTCCCCCGCTGGGGGGAGAGGTCAGGTGAGGGGCTTACAGGAGGTCCGTCACTCCTTCACCCGACCTCTCCCCCCGACGGGGGAGAGGGGATCTGAAGGCGGGGCGCGTCCTTAGCCATGGAAAAACGCGTCACCTTCAACGAGCGCTGGCTGCCCTACCTTCTGTTGGGGCCGCAGATCATCATCACGCTGGTCTTCTTCTTCTGGCCGTCGGGCCAGGCGATCTACCAGTCGCTGCTGATCGAGGATGCCTTCGGCGGCAATTCCAAGTTCGTCTGGTTCGAGAACTTCGCCCAGTTGTTTCGCGACAACAGCTACGCCCACTCGGCGCAGGTCACCGTGGTGTTCAGCTTCCTGGTGGCGGCGATCGGGCTCGGTGTCTCGCTGCTGCTGGCCGTGATGGCCGATCGCATCATCCGCGGCGCGACCGGCTACAAGACCTTCCTCGTCTGGCCCTATGCCGTGGCGCCGGCCGTAGCCGGCGTCCTGTGGGGCTTCCTGTTCAATCCCTCGGTCGGCATCGTCGCCTGGATGCTCCAGGGCATCGGCATCGAATTCAACTACGTGATCAATGGCAACCAGGCCTTGATGCTGGTGGTCATCGCCGCGGTCTGGAACCAGATCAGCTACAATTTCCTGTTCTTCCTGGCCGGCCTGCAGTCGATCCCGAAGTCGCTGATCGAGGCGGCGGCGATCGACGGCGCCGGCCCCAGCCGCCGCTTCTGGGACATCATCTTCCCGCTGCTCTCGCCCACCGGCTTCTTCCTGCTCGTGGTCAACATCATCTACGCCTTCTTCGGCACCTTCGGCGTGATCGATTCGCTGACCAAGGGCGGACCGGCGAAGGCTACGGAAATCCTGGTATTCAAGGTCTACAATGACGGTTTCCGCGGCCAGGACCTGGGCGGCTCCTCGGCACAGTCGGTCATCCTGATGATCGTGGTCATCCTGCTCACCTTCGTGCAGTTCCGCTTCAT
This sequence comes from Rhodospirillales bacterium, assembly GCA_013205335.1. Taxonomy (GTDB): domain Bacteria; phylum Pseudomonadota; class Alphaproteobacteria; order Reyranellales; family Reyranellaceae; genus Reyranella. The sequence continues at coordinate 9,716 of JABMNB010000511.1, read as the reverse complement.
CGAGCGCCGGGTGCATTACTGATGGTCGAGAACCGGCCCTTCCTCACGGTGCTGGGCCACCTCATCGTGCTGCTCGGCGTGATCATCATCGCCTTCCCGGTGTGGATGACGTTCGTGGCCTCGACGCACAGCCAGCAGACGATGCTGCAGTCGCCGATCCCGGTGCTGCCCGGCCCGCACCTGATCGAGAACTACACGAAAGTGCTGACCGAGGGGTATGGCCGCGTCGGCAGCACGCCGGTCCTCATGACGCTCACCAACAGCCTGATCATGGCGCTGGGCGTCGCCCTCGGGAAGATTGCCATCTCGATCATTTCGGCCTTCGCCATCGTCTATTTCCGCTTCCCGGGCCGGATGTATTTCTTCTGGGCGATCTTCGTCACGCTGATGCTGCCCGTCGAAGTGCGCATCGTGCCGACCTATGGAGTCGTGGCCTCGCTCGGCATGCTCGACTCCTATTCGGGCCTGATCATTCCGCTGATCGCCTCGGCAACGGCGACGTTCCTGTTCCGTCAGTTCTTCCTGAGCGTGCCCGACGAACTCACCGAGGCGGCGCGGGTCGACGGGGCGAGCCCGATGCGCTTCTTCTGGGACATTCTGCTGCCGATGAGCCGGACCTCGATCGCGGCGCTCTTCGTGATCCAGTTCATCTACGGATGGAACCAGTATCTCTGGCCGCTGCTGATCACGACCAAGGAAAGCTATTACACCGTCGTCATGACGGTCTCGCGCCAGGCCAACGTGGTCGACGGAGTGCCGAGCTGGAACCTGCTGATGGCGATGGCAATGCTCGCCATGCTGCCGCCGGTGCTGGTCGTCGTGTTCATGCAGCGCCAGTTCGTGCGCGGCCTGGTCGAAACCGAGAAGTAGGCGAGACGGAGCAGCAGGGCCATGGCGCAAGTCCACCTCCGCGGTGTGAGAAAGAGCTACGACAAGCTTGAGGTCATCCATGGCGTCGACATCGAGATCGCCGACGGTGAATTCGTCGTCATCGTCGGCCCCTCGGGCTGCGGCAAGTCCACCCTGCTGCGCATGGTGGCGGGGCTGGAGCGCATCACCGGCGGCACGATCGCGATCGGCGACCGCGTGGTCAACGAGCTGGAGCCCAAGGATCGCGACATCGCGATGGTGTTCCAGAACTACGCGCTCTATCCGCATTTCAGCGTCTACGAGAACATGGCTTATGGCCTGAAGATCCGGGGCCTCTCCAAGGCCGAGATCGACCAGAGGGTGCAGAAGGCCGCCAAGATCCTCGAGCTGGGCGCGTTCCTGCAGAGAAGACCGCGCCAGCTCTCGGGCGGGCAGCGTCAGCGGGTCGCCATGGGCCGCGCCATCGTGCGCGAGCCCGCGGTGTTCCTGTTCGACGAGCCGCTGTCCAATCTCGATGCCAAGCTGCGCGTGCAGATGCGGCTCGAGATCAAGCGACTGCAGCGCGAACTCGACGTCACCTCGATCTACGTCACGCACGACCAGGTCGAGGCGATGACCCTGGCCGACCGGCTGATCGTCATGAATGCCGGCGTCGCCGACCAGATCGGCACGCCGATGGACGTCTACGAGCGGCCGGCCTCCGTCTTCGTCGCGGGTTTCATCGGCTCGCCGGCCATGAATTTCCTGGCGGGCAAGGTCGTCGAGGGCGGCCGGGCGATCGATCTGGCCGGCACGGGCGCCATGCGCGTCACGCTGCCGATCGGCATCGCCACCACGGCCGCGGCGGGAACACCGGTCGCGGTCGGCATCCGGCCCGAGCATCTGCATCCGGCCGCCGACGGCGCGCTGGAGTTTGAGATCGAACTGGCCGAGCCGCTGGGCGCCGACACTTTGCTGCACGGCCGCTTCGGCGAGGCGCGCGAGCTCGTCACCGTCCGCCAGGGCGGCCATGTCCTGGCCAAGCCCGGCGAGAAGCGGCGCTTCAAGGCCGATCCCGGGCATCTCCATTTGTTCGATTCGCAGACCGGCAAGCGCATCCCCGACGCGGCATGACGCTCCGGGCCCGCATCGAATACGCCGGACGGGCGCGCGTCGGCACCGTCGACGGTGACCTCGTTCGCCTGCACGAAGGCACGATCTTCGATCCCGGTCCCGCGACCGGCGAAGAGGTGGCGGCGGCCGACGCCCATTGGCTGACGCCTACCGAGCCCACCAAGATGGTGGCGTTGTGGAACAACTTCCGCGCCGCTGCCGACAAGAACGGCTGGGCAATCCCGGCCGAGCCGCTCACCTTCCTGAAAGCCCCGAACAGTTTCGCCGCGCATGGCCAGGCGATCGCGGTGCCGAAATCCCATGACGGCCGCGTCGCCTACGAGGGCGAACTGGGTGTCGTGATCGGCAAGACCTGCTCGGCGGTTTCGGCCGAAGATGCCGCCGGGCACATCCTGGGCTACACCTGCGTCAACGACCTGACGGCGCTGGAACTGTTGCAGCGCGACCCGGCTTTCCCGCAATGGACGCGGGCCAAGAATTTCGACGGCTTCGGCGTGTTCGGGCCGGTCGTGGCGACCGGCCTCGATCCGGCGGCGCTCGTGGTCCGCACCCTGGTCAACGGCCGTGAGCGCCAGAACTACAGGGTCGACGACATGATCTTCCCGCCGGCCGAACTGGTCAGCCGGATCTCGCAGGACATGACACTCGTGCCGGGCGACATCATCGCCTGCGGCACGTCGCTCGGCGTGCTGCCGATGAAGGCCGGCACCGTGGTCGAAATCGTCATCGACGGCATCGGCACCTTGCGCAACCGGTACGGCTGAGCGGCCCGGCTGCGCCTCGGTGTCAGCCTTTCGTGAGGCGGCGGCCGGCGTTGGTCAGGCAGGCGCCCCGAGGCTCATTCAGTTCCAGCCAGCCGTTCGACGCGGCGTGGCTGAAGGCGGCCTCGGTCGCCGCATCTTCCTTCAGCACCAGGCGACGCATGACCGTGTGAACGGGCACCCAGTGCATCGGGCGGCCACGGGTATAGATGTGCATGTCGCGGACGATCTTGCGGGCGAGCGACGCGGCGGGAATGAGCATGCCCCCATTGTGACAGGTCGCCCCGGCTGCCGCATCCGCCAAGTAAACGGCCGCAAACCGCAGGGGCGCCGCGGGATCGCGAGGGGTACCGCCGCAATTCGGGACGGAATTGTGGGAGGCTGTCCCGCTTGTCCGTCCCGAATTTCCGGCCGCCGCGATCGGGGCCCTGTTTCGGGGCCCGTTGCCTCCCGGGTCGAACGGCCTCGTCCTGGCCGCCGCCGAAGTCTTCCGCCGCACTGTGCACCTTTCACGGCCGGTCTCCGTGACGGAAGGCCACCCCGCGGCCACAGTCCGCGTCCCCCAACGCGAACATTCGTCTGGAAGGTAAAGTCTAACTTTCCTGCGGGCGCCATGGACGGACGCCCCTCAGGAACGGGGAACGACCGATCAGATCGTTGTCGATGGCCGCGTGCCCGAGCCCTTCAGGTTCGGCAATCGCGGAATTTGGGACTGCATCAATCACGATTCTGGATTCTCCGACCTGAGTGATGTGTGAAAGAACTCTTTTTTGGTCACAGCCCTGTCCGAGACATCGTAAATTGGTGTTGATTGGCGCAGATCAGGCGAGGTCGGAAGGAATGAAAAGTTGGCTGTTGGCTGGTGTGATCAGTCTTGTGGCGGCCGTCGTGGCCGCTCTTGCTTTTGGCGCGTGGAAGAACAGCGATTTCGTCGATGGACAAAGCGACAGGCTGCGCATGGAGGGGACGTTCGTTAACGGCTTCTACGATCAGGGCATCAAGGATGTTGGCTTTATCGCGCAGCCCAACAAACACGTTACAGCCAGGAGATTGTTGGACTCGCGCGTAATCTATGATGCGTCCTATACGACGGGGCCCGATCATTTCCGCATTGTTCCCAAAGTCGAAAACGCCCAACGCTGCGTTCTGCTTTTTGGCGATTCGTTCACATTCGGGGAAGGCGTGAACGACGATGAAACCACGGCAGCTCAGATCGTTGCCAAAAGCAAGGGACAGGTGGAGGTGAAGAGCCTGGGGATCGGAGGCTGGGGACCGCACCAGTTCCTGGCAGGACTCCAGTCTGGCCGCTTTGAGCGCGCGATATCCTGCAAGCCCACCGATGCTGTCTATTTATTCATTCCGGCCCATACCGCACGAGCAGCGGGGCGCGGGAAATGGGACAGGTTTGGTCCGCTTTTCGTCGTGGACGAGAAAGGGCGGCCGGTGCGTGCCGGGAATTTCAACACCGTCGGGAAAAGCTGGCGCGAGCTGATCGGGTTCAATCGTCTGACGGAAGGCGAGGAGGAGGACCTGGCGGCGGCGCTGATCAGCGAAGCATCGCGCGAGCTGGAGCGCCTGTACCCCGGCATTCGCTTTCACGTCTTCACCTGGGACGGCACCACGGCCGGCGTAGTGCGGCGCCTGACCGAGAATGGCCTGCGCGTGCATACGATACGCCAGATCATTCCCGATTATACCGACGCGTACTTGATCGCCCCGCCTTTCGAATACCATCCCACGGCGGCTGCCTACGAACGGGTCGCCGCCTACTTTCTGGGTCTCGAAAGATAGAGGGCAGTCACGAACGGGCACTCTCGACAAAGAGGCACGGGTGCACGTTGCCCCCGCCCTCCTCGGAGGGCCCCTTTTCGATATCAGTTAGAAGGTGTTTCGGTGGACCGCTTCGCACAATGGAAGGCGGGTGCTGCAGGCTCAGCGGCGAACATGCGAGAGTAGTCCAGTAGCCGACTTGCCAAAAGTGAGCGACGAGACGAAGCATGACGCGTATCCCCAGACCAACCAATGAAGAACCCCGCGAACCGCCGCCCGGCTCCAGGCCAACTCCACTCCCTCCCATGCCGCCTCTTCGTGAGCCCCCCCTGGGGGGGCTCCGCCTGCATGACCCTTTCGTTTGGCGATCAGCCCGGAAAGCAGAGTTAACCCGAGCGGGCCGCGCACGTTGAAGCGGCGCGCGCTGTAAGCGCGCACGCCTCTAGTGAAGCCATCCCGGGCATAGACGTCGTCGGCCCCCATGAGGATGCGAAAGCCAGGATGCTCCGCCTGCGCATCTCGGCCGACGTCGGTCCCGTGCGCTGATCAAGCGGCCTTCCGCCTCTGTCGCAGACCTTGTTTCTGGCCCATGTGCGGCGGCCGGCTGCATCCCGTCATTCATCCCGGGGACGTCCCGCGAGATCCCGGATCGGCGGCGGGGTTTTGTGAGTACAAAGGAGGGTTCGATCCTTACGGCCTGCAATAGCTATCAAGTAGAATAAAAGGGTTGGTGCGTTTCATGCTGTTCTGTACCTACAACATCCACTACGGCGTCGGCGCCGACGGCAAGTACGACGTGGCCCGCATCGCCGACACGGTGGCCGAGGCCGATATCGTCTGCATCCAGGAAGCCGTCTCGGGCTGGCCGCAGAATGCCTTTGCCGACCAGACCGCCGAGATCGCCTCCCGGCTGAACCGCTATCACTGGTATCACGGCGCCATGGAGTCCGACGCCAGCGAGGTCGGTGCCGACGGCCGGATCACCAACCGCCGCCGCAGCTTCGGCAACGCCGTGATCTCGCGCTGGCCGATCGCCTGGGGGCGCGGCCATCTCCTGCCCAAGACGCAGCTCGTCGACCGCTTCGACCTGCAGCGCGGCTTCGTCGAGGCCGCCATCGATACGCCCGCGGGACCGTTGCGCGTCTACAGCGTGCACCTCAGCCATGTCGGCCCGCAGCAGCGGCTGCCGCAGGTGCGCGCCCTGATGGAGACGGTCCTGAACGCCGAACGCGTCGGCGCGACCTGGGACAGTGCCGCCGGGGAGACCTTCATGTTCCAGGAGCGCCGGCCCGACGTTCCGCGCTCCGCCATCCTCGCCGGCGATTTCAACTTCACGCCGGCGCATCCGGAGTATCCGCTGATCTGCGGCGACACGAGCTACTACGGGCGCCTGGGCACCACGATGCATCTCGCCGATGCGTGGGCTGCCGCGGGTAACAGCGAGGAGGAGGTCGATTCGTTCCCGCGCGAGGGCCGTATCGACCACGTCTTCGTGACGCACGACCTGTCGCCCAAGGTGAGGAAGGCGTGGATCGGCTACGGCATCGTAGCCTCCGACCACTGGCCGGTCTTCGTCGAGTTCGACCTCTAGGCGGCGTCGCGCACCACGCAGCGGAAGCCGACATGGCTGGTCGTCGTGTCGATCTGCTCGGCGTGGCGTGCAGCGGGGCGATAGCGCTTGCAGTAGCTGGGGGCGCAGAGATGCGAGCCGCCCTTCAGCACCTTGCGCGGGATGCGCACCCGGTCTCGCGCATCGTAGCTCTGCTCGATCGTGCCGCCGCGGGGATTCTCGGGCACGCAGCAGGCCTTGGCCGCATCGGGCGCGTGCCGGGCGGTGTACCAGTCGACCGTCCATTCCCAGACATTGCCGATCATGTCGTGCACGCCGTAGCCGTTGGGCGGGAAGGCGCGCACCGGCGAGGTGCGGGCGAAGCCGTCCTCGCGCGTGTTCTCGGCGGGGAAGCGGCCCTGCCAGGTGTTGGCCATGTGCCGGCCAACAGGCGTCAGCTCGTCGCCCCAGGCGAACTCTGCGCCGTCGAGCCCGCCGCGCGCGGCGAATTCCCATTCCGCTTCGGTCGGCAGCTCCCGGCCGGCCCATTTGGCGTAGGCCTCGGCGTCGCGGAAGGCGATCTGCACCACGGGGTGATCGTCGAGGCTGCCGATGTGGCTGCCCTTGCCGTAGGGCCGCCGCCAGGTGGCGCCGAAGGTGAAACGCCACCACTGGCTCCAGTCGGCGAGATCGACCGGCTTCGAGGGCGGCGTGAAGACCAGTCCGCCGGCCTTCAGCATTTCGGGCCGCGCGCCGGGATAGTCCCGGGGATCTGGATCGATCTCGGCCCAGGTGACGTAGCCCGTCGCCTGGACGAAGGCCTTGAACTGCGCATTCGTGACCGGCGTGGGATCGATCCAGAAGCTGCCGACCGTGACCATGTGGGTCGGCGCTTCTTCCGGATAGTGCCTGTCCGACCCCATGCGGAACGTGCCGCCGGGGATGCGGATCAGGCCGGCGGTCGGGGCAGGCGCGCGCGCGTCAGACATGCCGCTTCTTTATCGTCACTTCCGGCGAAGTGCCAAGCGCCGCGCCGCCCGTGGTCACGCCATCAGTTCGCGCCCTGCGGCGGCGAACTCAGCTTGTCGAGGACGCCCTGCAGGTTGAACGAGCCCGGCTTCTGGCGCGGCGGGAACTCGGCCAGCGTCTGGATGTAGCGGGTGACGAACACCTGGGCGGGGACCAGCAGGAAGATGCGATCGATGCGCCAGCGGCCGTAGCCCATGCCTTCCTTGTCGGCGCGCTCGAACGGGTCGGCCTTGAGGTCGAACAGCTTCGGCACGCGCAGCGTCACCATCGGGTCCTGCCAGACGTCGAAGCCGTGGCTGCGCTGCTCCATGAAGGCGAGCTTCCATTTGTCGTAGCGCAGGCCGGCCAGGCCGCCGTCGTCGGTCCAGTAGAAGAACTCCTTGCGGGCGCTGCCCGTGCCGTTCCTCAGCAGCTCGCGCTGGTCGTAACCGTCGAGATGGACCTTGAAGCTCTTGCCGCCAAAGGTGGCGCCCTGCTTCAGCCTGGCCGCGAGATCGGTCTCGCCGACCGAGGCGAGCAGGGTCTGCAGCCAGTCCTCGGCCGAGAAGACCTCGTTGATCTCGGTGCCGGGCTTCACCAGGCCCGGCCAGCGCACCATGGCGGGCACGCGATAGCCGCCCTCCCAGTTGGTGTTCTTCTCGCCGCGGAATGGCGTCGTGCCGCCGTCGGGCCAGCTCATGACCTCGGCGCCATTGTCGGTCGTGTAGATCACGATGGTGTTCTCGGCGATCTTGAGATCGTCGAGCTTCTTCAGCAGCTGACCGACCTGGCCGTCATGCTCGACCATGCCGTCAGCGACGACGCCGAGACCGGTCTTGCCCTCGGACGAAGGCTTGAGATGCGTCCAGATGTGCATGCGCGAGGAATTGACCCACGCGAAGAACGGCTTCTTGTCGCGGTTGGCCCGGTCGATGAAGTCGAGGGATGCCGCGACGAATTCCTCGTCCACCGTCTCCATGCGCTTCTTCGTCAGCGGGCCGGTGTCCTCGCACTTCTGCTTGCCCCACTTGCCGAAGCGCGGATCCTCGCCCGGCGTCTCCGTCGCCGTGGCGACGCATTTCAGGACGCCGCGCGGTCCGTACTTCGCCTTGAAGGTCGGATCCTTGGGATAGTCGACGTTCTCGGGCTCTTCCTCGGCATTGAGGTGGTAGAGATTGCCGAAGAACTCGTCGAAGCCGTGCACGGTTGGCAGGAAATCGTTGCGGTCGCCGAGGTGGTTCTTGCCGAACTGCCCGGTCACGTAGCCCTGCGGCTTCAGCAGGTCGGCGATGGTCGGGTCCTTCTCGGACAGACCCTCGGGTGCGCCCGGGAGGCCGACCTTGAGCAGGCCGGTGCGGATGGGCGACTGACCGGTGATGAAGGCCGCACGCCCGGCGGTGCAGGATTGCTGGCCGTAATAGTCGGTGAAGATCGCGCCTTCGCGGGCGATGCGGTCGATGCTGGGCGTGCGATAGCCCATCATGCCCCGGTTGTAGGCACTGATGTTCCAGTAGCCGATGTCGTCGCCCATGATGACGAGGATGTTCGGCCGTGCCGGCGTCGTCTGCGCGGCGGCGGGCAGCGCGCCCACCGCCAGGCCGGTCAGCAGCGCCGCCGCCGACAGAAGTCGGCCGAGTTTCAGCTTGGACATGGCCATGACCCCCCTTGAATGGATGAGGCGGAGACAGTCGACCCGGAGCCGATGCAGAACAACGGGCAGAACGATACGCTTCGCGCATGAACCCTGTCCGGTCGTTGGACGATCACCTCCGCTCGAAGGGATAGATCACTTTCCAGTCGGACTTCATGTCGACGATCGTCCACTTGCGACGCACGGCCTCGTCCCACGCCTTGTCGAGCCTGCCGACCGGCGACGTGCGGTCGTAGGCATACTCGCGCACGGCGTCGGTGTGGTGCACCAGGCCCATGAAGCGGGCCCCGCTGCCGGCCGCCGTCCATTCCAGCATCTGCTGGTCGCCGTCGGAATTGCCGAAGGCGAAGACGGGGCGTCGGCCGATGAACTGGTTGATGCCTTCCGGCTTGCCGGGGCCGTCGTCGATGAACTGGACCTTGGGCTCCTTCACCAGGACCGGCGTGCCGTCCGGCCTCAGCTCGAACCGGGTCACGCCCGACGAGCCCACGACCTGCTCCGGCGGAATGCCGTAGATGCGCTCCGTCCACGGCCGCATGAACTCGATGCCGCCGCCGGAGACGATCCAGGTCTTGAATCCGTTGGCGCGCAGGTAACTGAGCAATTCGAGCATCGGCTGATACACGCACTCGGTATAGGGCCGGTCAAATCGCGGATGTCTGGCCGTGGCGATCCAATCCTTGACTACCTGCTCGAACTCGTCCGTGGTCATCCCGGCATGGGTGGCCATAACAAGCTGCAATAACGCAGTTTCACCGCCGGCGAGCACGCCCGCAAGATCACCCGTGAGTACGGACTTGAACGGTTCCTTCTCCTTCCACTCCGGGTGTTTTGGAGCAAGCGTTTTCACTCGGTCCAGGGCGAATGTGAGCTGGAAGTAAAGGGGCTGCTCGGCCCAGAGTGTGCCGTCGTTGTCGAACGTGGCGATCCGGGATTGCGGCGGAACGTAATGGGGGCTCGACTTGTCAGTGACGCGGGCGACGAAATCGACAAT
>JABMNB010000510.1 GCA_013205335.1 Rhodospirillales bacterium | reverse complement strand
GTCGAAGAGGGGGGAGTCGAAGACGGGGGTGTCGAAAAACGAGGCGCCGAAGATGGGGGCGCCGGTGTCACGATGGGGTTTGCCGCTGACGGTACCGCCGGGAGAGGCCAGGCTTTTCCGAACAGGATGGCGGCGAGCCGATCCTTCGACTTCGCCCGTGCCGCGACCTTCGCCGCCCGCGCGGCGGCGGCCGCCCGCGCCGTCTGTTCGCGCCGGGCCCGCTCGGCGTCGAGGGCGGCCTGCACCTTGGCATCGTAGCGCGCGCGGCTCTCCGGATCGGAGAGCGTCTGATAGGCCGCGGTGATCTGGCGGAAATTGAACGTCGCAAGCTCGGGATTCCCCGACGCCACGTCCGGGTGATACTTCTTGGCCAGCCCCACATAGGCGGCACGGATCGTCGCCGCGTCCGCCGTCCGCGGCACGCCCAGCACCAGGTAGTGGTCGACGTCGATCTTCATTGCATCCGCATTCTACCCGGAATTGCCCCCGCTGGCCCACGTTTCGCACAAGTCTTTGATGTTTTGCCTGGGCCGGCGTCAGGCGTATCCTTCTTCTCAACGGACCTGAGTTCCGGGAGGAAATACCAATGGCCTATCAGTCGATCGAAGTGCGCAAGCTGACGCCGTGCATCGGGGCGGAGATATCCGGTGTCGATCTCGGCAAGCCGCTCGGCAACCAGCAGTTCCAGGAAGTGCACGACGCGCTGATGGACAATCTGGTGATCTTCTTCCGCGACCAGAAGATGTCGATCGAGCAGCACAAGGAGTTCGGCCGGCGCTTCGGCCCGCTCCACGTCCATCCCAACGCGCCCATCGCCATGCCCGAGCATCCCGAAATTCTCGAGATCAAGGCCGACGAGAACTCCAGGCACGTCGCCGGTGAGGAGTGGCACACCGACGTGTCGTGCGATGTCGAGCCGCCGATGGGCTCGATCCTCTACCTCACCGAGGTGCCGCCCGAGGGCGGCGGCGACACGCTCTTCGCCAACATGTACCGGGCCTACGACACGCTCTCCGAGCCGATCAAGGAGATGCTGAAGGGCCTGACCGCGCTGCACGACAGTTCCAAAGCGCACTATTACCGCGTGAAGGCGACCGACCGCGACGACATCAAATTCCCCAATGCCGAGCACCCGATCGTGCGCACGCATCCGGTGACCGGCAAGCAGAGCCTCTACGTCAATCGCGGTTTCACCTTGCGCATCCCGCAGCTGCGTCGGAACGAGAGCGACGCACTGCTCGAAATGCTCTACCGCCACATCGAGACGCCGGAGTTCCAGTGCCGCTTCAAGTGGCAACCCAACTCGGTGGCTTTCTGGGACAATCGCTGCGTCCAGCACCACGCCATGTTCGACTACTTCCCGCACCGCCGGTACGGCCACAGGGTCACGGTCTGCGGCGACAAGCCGTTTTTGCGAGCGAGCTGAGGATGGCCGGGCCGGCCTTTACACTCGCCCGGCCCTCGCTCTATATCGTTTCCACCATGATGCGTTTCGCGACCAAAACGACCACGACCACCAAAACGACCACCTTCGGTGGGCCGGCGAGGACGTGCGCGTAAGTCGAACGTGACATTGGACAACCTCACAGGCCCCGCCGGTTCGGACGGGGCCTTTTTCATTCCAGGCGTCCGTCTCCCGGCTTCAACGACGGAGACAGACGTGAATTCAAGACCTCTTGCAGTGGCCCCCCTCGCGGTGGCAATCGTCGGCGCCACCGGCGCCGTCGGCATCGAGTTCCTGCGCTGCCTGGCCGAGCGCAGGTTCCCGGTGAAGGAACTGCGGCTGCTCGCCTCCGCCCGCTCCGCCGGGCGCACGCTCGACTTCGACGGCAGGTCCATCACCGTGCGGGAACTCACCGACAGGAGCTTCGAGGGCGTCGACATCGCACTGTTCTCGGCGGGCGGCGGCATCTCGAAGCGCTACGCCCCGATCGCCGTCGCCGCTGGCGCCGTCGTGGTCGACAATTCCTCGGCCTTCCGCATGGATCCCGCGGTGCCGCTGGTGATCCCCGAGATCAACGCCGACGCCATCGCCCAGCACAAGGGCATCGTCGCCAATCCCAACTGCGCCGCCATCATCGCCATTACGCCGCTCTGGCCGATCCACCGGCACAACCGCATCAGGCGCATGACCATCGCCACCTACCAGGCCGCGTCGGGCGCCGGCGCCGCCGCCATGGACGAGCTGGCGGACTCGACGCGGGCCTATCTCGACGGCCGCCCCTTCGAGCCCAAGGTGCTGCCCCACCCCTACGCCTTCAACCTATTCAGCCACAACACCGCGATCGATCCCGCGACCGGCTACAACGACGAGGAAACGAAGGTCATGCGCGAGACCCGCAAGATCTACGGCGACGAGGAACTGCGGCTCTCGGCCACCTGCGTGCGCGTGCCGGTGCTGCGTGCCCATGCCGCCGCCGTGTCGTTCGAATGCGAGCGGCCGATCGACGAGGCGACCGCGCGGGCGCTGCTGGAAAAGGCGCCGGGCGTCCGTGTTGTCGACGACCGCGAGCGCAACGTCTTCCCGATGCCGCGCGACGCCTCGCAACAGGACGATATCCTGGTCGGCCGCATCCGCCAGGACCTGAGCGATCCGACCGGCCATACGATCGCTCTGTTCGTCGCCGGCGACCAGCTCCTGAAGGGTGCCGCGCTCAACGCCGTGCAGATTGCGGAGCATCTGCTGGCGGCGTAGCACTCCGCCGTCTCGACCGCAGCGAGGCGAAGGAGAGAGATCTTCTCTCCCTGAAAAGCCGGCATGTCGTGGCCGGCATGTCGTGGCGAGGGAGTCTCACCACGACACAGCGCGGTGTTTGCCGCGAGCTACTCGGTGGGGCGGGGGGTGGGCTCGTCTACGGTCGAGACGACGAAGACGCTCCGCTACTTCTTCTTTTTCACGCTCTCGGCGTGGCTCGCCGCACCCATGGTCTTGACCAGCTCGTAGATGCGCTTGCGCACCGTGCCTTCACGGATCTTGTAGTAGGCGCGCACGAGCTGCAGCGTCTCGCGCTTGATCAGCGGGTCCTTCTCGACCGCGAAGGGCGTGCCGGTCTCGCCGAATCCGGTACCCTTCTTCACCTTGGCTGCCATCGGCCGGCCGGACAGTACATTCCCCGGCATCTCGTCGAAGAAGTACGAGACCGGCACGTCGAGCGCCTTGGCGAACTCGTAGAGCCGGCTCGATCCCACGCGGTTCGAGCCACGCTCGTACTTCTGGATCTGCTGGAAGGTCAGGCCGACGGCGTCGCCGAGTTTGGTCTGGCTCATCCCGAGCAGGGTGCGCCGCTGACGCATGCGAACGCCGACATGTGCGTCGACGGGATGTGATTTGGCCATTCGTGTTCTTCTCTTCCTCTTATCCGATCATCGCGGCGGACGTGGCCGCGATCTCTTTCCAGAAAATCGACTCTTCCTCGATACGGGCTGCGCACCTGGCCGGCGTGTCGCGCCCCCTGACGAAACCAATGCCACCGGTTCGTTCGACCACATCCTTCCGGACCATGATCTCTTCGATCGCCTGCCTCAGCGTCACCGCTGCCGTCTGTGTCAACGCCGGTCGCCCGCCCGGGCGTATGCACGTCGACCCGGAAGCGTGACCGGGTCCTTGGTGGTGATCGCGCGCGCCGGCAACTTGCGCGCCCCGGCAACGCGCCCGAGAGACTTCGCCGACGAGAGACATGACCGAGCCGCTGCCGTCGACGACATCGTCATCATGGCCGCACTGCCACCCGTCTCGCAATCCTCGAGCATGCTTTTTACGACGTGCGACAGGGTCTCGCAGGCCATATGCCTGCTGGAAAATTGGGTATCACCGCCGACGTTGCACACCTCCAGGCCGTGGAGAAGCGAGTCGGCGGCCGGCGAAAACGTGATGGACGCAGCCTCGGGGTGGCCGGGTTCCGGAGCAAGGGACTCAACGAAATCGATGCGGTTTCTACTAGTTGCGGATTGACCGCAATTTGTTTTTCAGCCGGGATGTCCTGCTGCGGAGAAACAAGGACCTGATGTTTCATGCATATGGCGCAAAGCTTTGCACGGGTCGACCCCGGGACATCGTCATCGAGGTCGTGTCCCGTCCCTTCCACACCCAATCCATGGGCAGCCGCCCTGCCTGCACCGGCACGCCGGCTCCCGTTCAGGGGGGCGTATTGTCACCCTGCAACCCGGCGTTGCCTCCTTGCCGACAATACGTCCAATATCCTGATATGGTTTTCCTAATACCAATTGGGTATCGAACATGGACCTCAGAACGCTCCGCTACTTCAGCGCCGTCGTGCGCGAAGGTCATTTCGGACGGGCCGCAGCCTCCCTCGGCATCGCCCAGCCACCCCTCACCCGGCAGATACAGAAGCTCGAACGCGACCTCGGCGTCAGCTTGCTTCAACGCACCCGGAAGAAGTTCGAGGTGACACCTGCGGGGCGTCTCCTCTACGAACGCGCGGGGCGGCTGCTCGACGGCGCCGACCAGACCGAGGCCGACGTGCGGCGCGCCGGCACAGGCGAGACGGGACGCCTCGTCATAGGCTTCGTGCATTCCAACACCTTTACCATCCTGCCTGGCGCCGTCGCACGCTTCCGCGCCGCCTATCCCGATGTCGAAATGGACCTGCGCGAGATGCGGCACGACAATCTCGTGGCCGGTCTGGAGAACGGGGGCATCGATGTCGGCCTGCTGCGCCCACCGGTCAGCAGCCGGGCGCTGCAGGCCGTGACGCTGATCCACGAGCCATTCCTTGCCCTGGTGTGGTCCGGGCACCGCCTCGCCGCGCGGCGCACCGTGCAACTCGGTCAATTCGCCAGCGAACCGTTCGTAATGTATTCGCGCATCGGAGCGCCCCTCATCCACACCCGCGTGATGGAGATGTGCAAGCGTGCCGGCTTTGCTCCGCGCATCGCGCAGTATGCCGACCAGATCGACACGGTCGCGAGTTTCGTCGCGGCCGGCATTGGCGTTGCCCTGGCGCCCTCGACCGTGACGAGCTTCAACATGCCCAGCCTGCGCTGCCTGCGGATCGCGGACAGGCCCGCTCCGCTGGCGATGGGCGTGATGTGGCGCACCGGCAATGCCTCCGGCCTGGTGCGCAACTTCACCCGCGTCGCCCGCGAAGCCGCGGTCGTCTGGCGGCCGCTGGCGCTGCTGGACTGAGGCCCGTCCTGCAGACATCAATCGGCTATCTTCGACAGCATCCTGAAGTCCGCATCGAAGGCCAGGTCGTGCTTCTGGTTGCCGCATATCGCATCGTCGACCTCGGACTTGCCGGCGAGATGCGCCGTCGCCTAGTCGTCGTCGAATTCCATCTTTCCGCCTGTCCAGCCTGCCGTCTTCACGGCCTCCTCGAGCCTGGTGCGCTCCTGGTCGGTGACGGGGCGGTCGCTGGCCACCGCCGGCAGCGAGAGACCGGCGAAGAGCATGGCGGCGGCGGTAACGGCAGGAATCGATCGCATCGGACACTCCCTTTGTTGTCCGCAACCAATGCAGGTCGCGCCTCGGGGTTGCTTTTTTGGCGCTCGCGTGGATTTTGCGCCGCATGAGGAAAGTGGCGGTGTTCGGCAATGCCGGCGACGGCAAGTCCACCCTCGCGAAAAAGCTCGCCGAGGCGACGGGGCTGCCCCTGTGTCCGGTCGACAAGATCCAGTTCCGGCCGGGCGGCCCGGTGCCGCATGAGGTGTATCTGACGGCTCATGCCGCGCTGATGGAGCAGGAGTCCTGGATCATCGACGGGTTCGGCTGCGTCGAGACGGCGTGGCAGCGCTTCGCCGAGGCCGACACACTGGTCCATGTCGACCTGCCGCTCGCGACCCATCACTGGTGGGTGACCAAGCGCCTCGTGCAGGGACTAGTCAGGACGCCGGAAGGCTGGCCGGAGGGCGGCCCGATCTGGCGCAGCACGTTCAGCAGCTACCGCGTGCTGTGGCTCTGCCACCACCGGCTCACGCCTCGCTACCGGCAGCTCGTACTGGACATGGCGGTCTCGAAGCAGGTCCATCATCTCTGCTCGCCACGCGAGATCGCTTTTTTCGTGCGGGAGATCCAGTCACGCCCCCACGGCTTGTGGGACCATAGTCGCAACGGCCGCCACTGACTGAAATCGTCGGCACGCCCTCGCGGTGGCGCAACTATCACGCTCCGCCGCAGTTGAATCGCTCTTACGTGAGAGGTTCTGAATAATGGCTGCACGACCGAGCTGGAAAGGGCATTTGCGCCTTTCCCTCGTGACCTGTCCGGTGTCGATGTAGCCGGTGACGACCGAGGCCGAGACGGTCCGTTTCAACCTGGTCAATCCGAAGACCAACAACCGCATCAGGATGAAGACGGTCGACGCCGGCACCGGCGAGGAACCGTCGCGCGGCGACCTCGTAAGGGGCTTCGCCGTCGCCGAGGACGAGTACGTCCTGCTCGACGCGGAAGATTTCGAGTGCGTCAAGCTCGAATCGACCCGCATCGTCGACATCGAGAAATTCGTACCGCGCGAGACGATCGACCATCTCTACTGGGACACGCCCTATCACCTCGTGCCCTCGGGCAAGGCCGGCATCGAGGCCTTCGCGGTGATCCGCGAAGCCATGAAGCGCAAGGGCCTGGTGGCCATCGGCCGCCTCGTCATGAGCACGCGCGAGCGCGTCTGTGCCATCGAGATCGAGGAGGACGGGCTGGTGCTGACGACCCTGCGCACCGCCGGGGGGGTCCGCACGCTCGACGAGATCGGACATCCCGACCTGCCCAAGCCCAATGCCCAGATGCTCGACATCGCCGAGAAGATCGTGGCGCAGCAGTCCGACGACTTCGATCCGGCCGAGTTCACCGACCGTTACGAGGACGCGCCGCGTGCCCTGATCGAGGAGAAGAAGAGGGGCAAGCCGGTCAAGAGCAAGCCCGCGCCCGCGGCCGACGAATCCGGCGTCGTCGACCTGATGGCGGCACTCAAGAAGAGTCTCCAGGGCGACGGTCCCGAGCGCAAGCGCACCGAACGCTACGCCGCCGCGACGACCGCCAACAAGAAGAAGCCCGCGCGACGCAAGGCAGCCTGACCGCGGGCGTGCTGCCCGTCACCCCGGCGTGGCCCCGTTCAGGACGAACAGCACGCGGGCGATGCGGTCTGTGCGGTTGGCCCAGGCGTGGTTGGTGCCGCGCTGAACCAACACGTCGCCCGCCTGCATCAAGGTCTCGCCGACATCCATCAGGGCCCAGATCTCGCCCTCGATGACGACGGCATAGTCGACGCTGTGGGTCTTGTGGAAACCGGGATGGCGGGCCGCCCCGTCATGTGCCTGCGCCGCGCCGTACTGGCGGAACACTTCGGCCTGGTTGCCGTAGTTGCGCTCCTTGTCGGGCGGGAACTCGACGATGCGCACGACATTGCCGGCGGCCGGCGGCTCCAGCTTGAAGGGCCGCGCCGTCGGGTCGCCCTCCCCCGCCTTGTTGGACGCCGGAATCGCGTCGAGCAGCCACAGGTTGGTCAGACCGACATTGGGCGAGTGCGATGGCGAGAACCCGTTGGGCGCCGGCCCGTCCTCGAGGAACACCGAACGTCCCTCGCCATCATGCCCCGTCACGATCCTGCGTACCGGCTTCACCATCGGTCATCCTCCAAATATTTGGACGCACTATGCCCGGTTCGCTGAGGCGAAGACCATCACCCTCACAGTCCGAGATTCTTCCTTGTTCTGCGCCGAGACCTGTTGGGAAGAGATCAGACCAGCCAACCGTTGCCCGCCGCGCTGGTGAAGTCGAGCTGGACGATCATGTCGTTGAAGTCGCGGTCGCCACCGCCCAGCACGTCCTCCCAGCCCCAGGTATTCAGGCCGTAGCTCCACAGATGTCCCTGACCGTCGGCATTGCCTTGCGAGAAGGCCCAGTAGGTCTGGCCGCTGCTGCGATTGTAAAGGGACATGCCGACGAGGTCGCCGGCATCGACGTCGAGCAGCATGGTCTGCGTGTAGTTGCCGTAGCCGGGACCGTTGAGGAACGTTCCGCCCGACATCAGCTGGTAGGCAACGGCCTGGGCCGCCGCGGCGTAGCCGGCGTCGCCCGGCCGCAAGCCGCCGATCGTGCCCGCGAAATCGTCGACCTGGTAGAAGGTCACGCCGACATTGTCCTGGCCGTTCTGACGCACGCGCACCACAGCCATCTGGTCGTCGGCGCCGCCCGCCGTTTCGGCGATCGCCACCGCGCGCGCCACCGTCACTCCTCCCGAATTGTCGTCGGCCAGGAAGCTGGCATAGCCGTAGGCGCTGCTCAGCCCCACCTGATAGGCATCGGTCGCACCGCCGCCCATCGACACCGCGAGGCTGTCGCCGCCGGAGACGAAGGTCTGCGCGACCGCGCCCTGTCCCGCCTTGTCGAACAGGCGCACGAGGTTGGCGTCGAAGTCGGCCTGCAGCGACTGCTGCGCAAGCTGCGCCGTCCAGGCGTAGGACTGCGTACCGCCGCTCATGTAGCTGAAGGTCGTACCCGCGACGTCGATGCCGACACCGGTCGCGGTCACCGCCGACGTCTGGAACAGCAGGCTCTGGTCGGTGCCGCTCGTCCAGCCGCCCACCCCGTCGGACACCAGCATGTCGGGGGTCGTCGAGAAGGACGTCTGCGCATGCGCGATTGCCGTCAGCGCGCGGCCCAGCAGCACGCCGTTGGGCGTGCCGAGTCCCGACACATAGTCGTAACCCTCCCCCGCCGCGTAGCCGAAATCGGTCGGGGTGACGGAAGCGCCGTCGACGATCCATTGCCCGGTCGTCAGGTTGACGTAGTAGGACGAGTTGTTGCTGCCGATGGTGATGTCGTTGAACGAAGCCGGCGCGATCACCGAGGCGATGTAGAGCAGGTCGTTCATGAAGCCGAGATTGTTCAGGCCCTGGTCGTTGAAGATGTAGTTGAACTGGGTGATCAGCGACGCCCACAGCGGCGATGCGGCGCTGGTCCCGCCGTTGCCCTCGGTGCCCTCCATGTCGGCTTCCGGCACCAGGTAATAGAGGTTGCCCGCGGCATTGGCCGAGACGTCGGGCACGCCGCGGCCGCCCTCGTTGGTGCCGTCGCTGGTCAGCGGGACGAGGCCGTAGTTCGACTGGTACCAGGGCGGCACGACCTGTGTGACGTCGACACCCCCCGAGGCCGCGTTGTTGCCGGCGTACCCCTCGATGCGCGCGCCATTCACCGTGTACTCGTTCCACACGGTTTCGATGAATTTCGAGATGTCGCTGGTCGAGGACGGCATGGCGATGAGGCCGCCCATGACCAGCTGCCACAGCACGCCCTTGTTGCCCTGGACTGCCTGGCTCAGATAGCCGGCCGACACCAGCGTGGGATCGCCCGCCGCGGCGGTCTGGCTCGACAGCGACGTGCCGCTGACCAGCAGGTTGTAGGGCTGCGAGACATTGTAGTCGACGTTGGTGAGGCCGTTGGAGACGCCCTCGGCCGAACCGCCGTCGCCCAATGCGATGACGGTCGTCTGGTTCATGAGGGCGGCGTCGATGAACAGCTGCCAGTAGGCCCAGTAGTAGGGCGAATCGGGCGCCATGCTCTGTGGATCGTCGAACGAGTTCGACGTCACCGCCGGCAGGTTGCCCGCCGGATTCCAGATCGAGCTCTGGATGGCGCTGAAGATCGAGGCGTCGGCGTCGCGGTAGGTATAGCCGGACCCGTTGTAGAGCTGGATGTTGGAATTGGGATTGATGGCCGAGACGACACCGACGTCGAGTGAGCGCTCGCCCATCGAACTCTCGCCATCGGCATTCTGGCCGGTAATGCCCTGCACGGAAACCAGGCCGGTGCCGGAGATGGGGTTGGGGAGGCCGGCGAGATAGGCGTCGAGCAGCGCCTGGAACTGGGCGCCGGTCGGGTCGGACGGCGTGTAGGAGCCGACACCGGGCTCGATCAGGCCGATCGCACCCGTCGTCACGTCCCGGCCGTCGAGCGGGAAATTGTAGAGTTTCGCCAAGCCGGCCGGCGACAGGTTCGGGCTGTTGCCGCTGTTGCCGATGCCCTGCGGTCCCGGGGGAAGCGTCTCCGATGCGCTGCCCGTCACCAGCTTGGCGGCATTCGGCGACGTGTCGGTGTCGAACCACAGGCCCTTCACCTTCCACTCTGCCGGCAGGGTCAGATCCTCCTTCCAGTAGAGGAGGTCCGCCGACTCCGAATACTTCAGCAGCTTCTCGTCCGAATTGCTGAACAGCTTGTTGAAATCGTCCGGCCCCTTGAGATGGACCCAGATGGTGCGGTTCTCGGCCGTCGACGTGTAGTAGCCGTCGTTGTCGGGGTCGTTGGCATCGATGATCTGGAAGCCGGCGGCAACGAGCGCGTTCGTCACGGTGGTGTAATGGTCGGCGTCCGCGCCGTATGTCGTCCACAGATCGGGATCCTGCAGCGCCGTTTGTCGGCTGGCCCAGCTCTCCTGCAGCATCGTCTCGGGATTGGCGTTCTCGTTCCGCTCCAGAACCAGCGCGACGTTATAGCCGCCGTCCCCCTCGACCGCGTCGCCGCCATCGTCGAATCCGTAGGCGTTCTCGACGGACGCGTCGGGCTTGGCGATGCGGTAGCCAGTGAAGGACATGAAGTCCGAATTCTCGATCGTAACGCCGTTGTCCATTCGACTGCCTCATCGTTTCGAGCCGCCGCGAAGGCCGGTTTCGTCCTGAGGGGAAGCTAGCATCGGTGATGCGGTATGTGGAGATTGTCTGCGTCGCATCGGCCGTCGGGCAGTGAACGAAATCCGGCAGGCCCGACGATTGCAAAGCTCCCGCGAGGGTCGATGCCTGGCCTAGTTGCCGATGCCGTCGACGATCAGCCGCACGAGAAGCTGCCTGGCCAGATAGTCGGACGCGATCGGAAGGAGATGGCCGTCGTCGTGGCTCGTCAGCCCGGCGAAGCGATCGTCTCCCAGATAGACCAGGCAACCTTCGTCGTTGCAGAACGTGCCCTGGACGTCCACGTAGGTCGTCGGCCCCGAGGTGGCGTAGTGGCGCCGGAGCGCTTCGTTGCGGGCCCGGAGTTCGCCATTGGCGCTGATGAACGTGCGGCGCGGCGTGTCCGGCCACAATCGGCGCGCCACGATGTTGGAAAAATTCGACAGCCAGTGAGGCGCCGGACCGACGAGCAGCGTACGTTTGACACCCAGTCTCTTCGGTTCCGTGTCGATGGCGTCGAAGCGACTGGCCAGCTGGCCCGCGCACTGTTTTCTTTTTGACGGCGCGACGGAAGGGAGGTCTGATTCCGGCCTCTGCGAAGCAACGCACCGGTTGAGAGCATTATATGGCCCCCCAGGTGCCCTCTGCAAAGAGATTGACGGGAGCAGCCCTCGCCGGGGCGCTGCTCGTCCTGGCAGTGCTGCACCTCTGGCCGGCCCGGGCGATGGCCGACGATACGGTCCGAGTCGTCACCTTTGGCACGAGCCTGACGGCCTCCGGCGGCTGGCAGAGAGGATTGCAGCGCAAGCTGCGCGCCTGCTGGTCGAACGACGTGCGCGTCATCAACAGAGCCGCCGGCGGCAGGAACTCGACCTGGGGACTGGCCAACGTGGCCTCGGTGACCGCTGCGGCCCCGCAAATCGTGATCGTCGAGTTCGCGATGAACGATGCCGTGAAGACCCCACCCATCGGCATCGACATAGCGCGCAGCCGGCGCCAGACCATGGCCCTCGTGGAGGCGATCCGGTCAGCTCGACCCTCGGCCAGGATCTTTCTCCTGATCACGCATCAGGTCCGCGGCGACGCCGTGCGGGAGCGGCCCCGG
>JABMNB010000509.1 GCA_013205335.1 Rhodospirillales bacterium | reverse complement strand
TTGTTCGAGCCAATCGCAGGCGACCTCTTCAAACAGCGCGACCTGACGGCGCGAGCCTTTGCCGATCTCTATCATGCCCAGGCGACGGAATTTCCGCCGGAGTGCCGGGGCGCCGGCTACGAGAAACGCATTCAGGCAGCCTTCCCGATCCATCCCGAGATCTTCGACCGGCTCTATACAGATTGGTCGACGCTGGTGAAGTTCCAGCGGACGCGCGGCGTCCTGCGGCTCATGGCGGCGGTCATCCATAGCTTATGGGAGAAGGGCGACCGAAGCCCTTTGATTATGCCGTCGACGATACCCATCGACGATCCGCGCGTGCAGTTTGAACTCACGCGGTATCTTTCGGATGTCTGGGTGCCGATCATCGAGAAGGACGTCGATGGTCCCAATTCACTGCCGCTGAGAATTGATGCCGAGGTTCCCAATCTAGGGAAGCTGTCGGCCACACGCAGGGTTGCGCGCACGATCTATCTCGGTTCGGCTCCAACTTCGTCGGCGGCGCATCGCGGTCTCGAAGACCGGAGTATAAAGCTTGGTTGTGTGATGCCTGGAGAGTCGCCGGCCGTTTTCGGCGACGCATTGAGGCGCCTCGCGGCTTCAGCCACCTATCTTTATCAAGATGGCCCGCGCGCCTGGTATGCAACGCAGCCCACGGTAACGAAGCTGGCTGACGACCGTGCCGAGCAACTGAAGCGCGACCCGGACAAGCTGGCTGCCGAACTGGAAGCCCGCCTACGCACCGACCTCAAACGTAATGGCGATTTCTCACGCATTCACCCGCTTCCTCGATCGGGCGCAGATGTGCCTGACGACTATGATACTCGGCTCGTGGTGCTGCCGTCGGAGCATTCCTACAGCAAGGAGGCCGATAGTGCGGCGGAAGTCGCGGCAAAGGCCATCCTTGAATCGCGCGGAAATGCGCCGCGCCTTTATAGAAACACACTTGTGTTTCTGGCAGCAGACCGCATCAGGCTTCAGGATCTGGACGAGGCTCTCCGCAAATATCTGGCTTGGTCTTCCATCGTCGCGGAGAAAGAGGCGCTCAATCTCGACCCGCATCAGGCACGTCAGGCCGAAACCCAGAAACAGGCGGCAGATGGTGCGGTGACCGCTCGACTGCCGGAGACGTATCAGTGGCTCCTGGTACCAGAACAATCTAGCCCTCAAGCTCCCGTAAAATGGGAAGCAGTTCGCCTCACTGGTGGCGACGCTCTCGCCGTGAGAGCCAGCAAGAAGCTCCGGAGTGACGAGCTACTTGTCACGGGTCTCGGTTCGACAGTCTTGCGAAAACACTTGGACGCGGTACCGCTATGGCGCGGCGATCACGTTGCGATCAAGCAAATCGTCGATGATTTCGCCCGCTATCTCTATCTGCCACGCATAGCCGGCCCAGAAGTTCTGTTGCAAACCATTCGTGACGGGATCGCGCTCCTGACCTGGCGCGCGGACACTTTCGGTTTCGCCGAAAGTTATGATGACGGCGCGTCCCGCTATCGCGGATTGCTGAGCGGGCAGGGTTTGACGATTTCTGCCGATAGCGCCGGCCTGCTTGTCATGCCGGACGTCGCCTCGCGGCAGCTGGATGCGGAAGTTCCCGTTCCTGGGACGCCCACTACTTTGCCAGAGCCGGGAGGGCCGGGGCCGATGCCGAGACCTGGCGTTCCAGACCCTGCGCCTGCACCTCCAGCAGCGCAGGTTCTTCGGCGGTTCCACGGGTCTGTGCGGCTCGACTCCAGCCGAGTTGGCCGAGACGCTGGGAGGATCGCCGACGAAGTCATCGCGCATCTGGCCGGGCAGATGGGGTCAGAAGTTACCGTAACAATCGAGATCGAGGCGAGGCTTCCTAACGGTGCCACCGACCAATTGGTCCGGACGGTTACTGAAAATAGTCGCACGCTGAAGTTCGATAGTCAGGGCTTCGAAAAGGAATGAAGGTCGGACGCTCATCGAAAATCGAGAGTGCCCACGATTGTGCATGTATTGACCTCGATACGCTTAAAAAGGCAATCAAGGCGGCCG
>JABMNB010000009.1 GCA_013205335.1 Rhodospirillales bacterium | reverse complement strand
CTTGAAAACCGGCGTGGGTTCACGCCCACCGTGGGTTCGAATCCCACCCCCTCCGCCACCTGCATTTATTTATCCTTTCGTTTCAACGGTTTAGATGCGGAATTGTCTAACCGCCAAGGCTGGTTAGACAATTCTTGTTCCGGCTTCATTCCGTAAGCCGCTGCCATCGCCTGATCCGCCAACCGACTCTGATCGGCGTCGGCGGTGTATCTGGCGACTTCCTTGTCGGTCTCGTGACCGGTGATGGACTTGATTAGCTGATTGCTGCACCCGGCCTCTGCGAGGCGACGCGCGGCAGCCTTCCGCAATCCATGAGCAGAGCATTGAGGCAAGCCGGCATCGTTGCATCGGTCGCGGAACCAGTTGCCGAACCCGGCAGGAGTGAAGGGCTTTCCGAAGGCTGTGACGAGAAACGTCATGTTCTCGCGCGGCGTCGCAGCCATGACGGCCCGCAAGGTCGGGTGCATCGGGATAGCCAGGCGCTTATCAGTCTTCTGCTGCCGGACCTTGATCCTGGTTCCCTCGATATGCTGCCAGCCCATCGTGACGGCATCCGAACGGCGCTGTCCGGTGTAGAGCATTAAGGCGAGCGCCAGGCGGGCCTTGCTGCCGACGGGATGGCGCGTCTCGAATGCCTCGATCTCGCTTTCCGTCCAGGTGTGGAAGCCGTCGCTCTTGTAGCTGAAGCCGCGCATCCTCGCGGTCGGGTCGTCCTTCCTCATGCCGATGTCCAGCGCGAGGGTCATGAGAACCTTGAGGCGATCCAAAAGGTTGTTGGCCGCAGCGGGGGTCTCGTGCATGGCGCCGATGATCGCCTTGATATGCTTGCGCTCGATCAGGGCGACGCGCTTGTCTCCGTGATTCTGGCGGAACCGTTCGATGATGCCGCGGAAGGTCGTCTGCGAGCTGGGGCGCAGTCCCTTAAATTCTGGCGAGGAATAGTAGGCGGCAATTAGAGCGTTGAACGTGCCGGGCTTGGTGCGGCTAAGCCCCGGCTGGATTGCCGGTGCGGCCTCGCCTGCAAGGCACGCCTGATATTCTTCCATGAACTCCGCCGACCAGGCCACGTTCTGAAAGTAGTAGTCGGCGCGCCCCTTGCGCCGGAACCGCACGCGGATCTTGCCGTGCCGGTCCGGGAACTCGGAAACATACTTGGGGAGGCGGCGGCGGGTCATGGTTCCAGAACCTCGTCCCATTCGTTCGGGTGATCAGCCTGCATCGGCTTCTGGTCGCCGAACAGCAGGATAGCGCCGTCACGGGTAAGTTTTACGCCCGCAATCTTCTCCATGCCGAACCCGGCCGCCAGCGCCGCCTTAATGAGACGGGTTATGTCGGCTTGGGTGCAGGGCGTGGAGCGGCGGGCCATGGTTAGGGCGCCGCCAACGTGGGCTCGGCCGGCTCGGTAGCCAGCGCATCACCATCCGGCCGCGGATTGTAGCCTTCGGCTTCGCGGACTTCGTTCGGCGTGAGGATGCGCGAGCCCACCGCGATCTTGTGAGCATTCCAGCGGGCCGCGTAGTCGCCGCGCGTCAGCCCGGAAAGGTCGATTTCGAGCGAGTAGCCCGCGCCCAGGACTGCCCGCGCGAATTCCGTCTCAAGCTTTCGTATCCATGGCGTGAGCGTGAAGATTGCGAACCACCGGCCCGCCGTCTCGCTGTTGGTGAAGCTCGAATGATCCCAAATCCCGACGATCGGCGGCGGTACGTTGAAGAGGCGGGCCAGCTCTTCCGTCGTGAAGCGCCGCGATGCCAACAACTCGGCATCCTCGGGGCTCACGCTCATTGGCTTGAACTCGCCGCCCTGGTCCAGAATGAGCGTCTTTGCGGCATTGTCGGCGCCGGTGAAGAGGTTTTTCCAAAGCTCCCGAACATGGTTAAGCTGTTCAGAATTCAGCTTGTTGGCGAAGGTGAGTACGCCCTTCGGCGTCGCCTGATTGGCGTAGGTAGAAGCGGCGAAGAGTTGCACCGCCAGCGCCGTGCCGATCGTCTCGCGAGCGCGTGACAGGCGGGAGCGGCCCAACATGCCATCGTCCGATCGATCCTTGATGTGTATCACTTCGGCATTCAGCAGCCGGCGCATATGACCCGGCGCACCGCGCGCGCCGTACATGTCCGTCACTTCGAAGGCGAGGCGGCCGGATGTGAGCACACGCGGCGCCACCCATGCCCACGGGATGCTGTAGAGCTCGCGGAGCCGGCCGCGATCGTCGGCCACGATTTCGGCCAGGCCGTTGCCGCGCAACAGGGCGTTGGCGACCAGAGATTCGATGAAATCCGGCCAGCCCTCGCGATCGTTCACACCGTCGCGGATCATGCGGGCCAGGGGGTGATCCGGCGCTTCCTCGCGTCCGCCGTCAGTGTCGCGGTAGACCAGCGCCGGTAAGCTGGCGATGCCTGCGGCGATGGCCTGCACGCACGCCAGGACCGTGGCGAGGTTTTCCGCCGATGCAGCGGTGACGGACACGCCGGCCGCCGTCCGGGAAATCCCGAACGCTTCAGCCAGGCGAGGATCGAGGCTGCCCCACTCTTGGGCGCGCGGTTCAGGCTTCTTGCGCCAGCGGCCTAGCATCGGGCGTCACCGTAGTAGCGCGACCAGGTCGCCGCGAGCGACGGCCGGGCCGCACCGAGAGAGCGCAGCGCAACCTCGGTGTCGGGATATGCCGGCATGGCCGTTATGGTCACGTCGTGCAGGTTCACGTCGATCAGTTCGCGCTTGGCGGGACCGTCTTTCGCGAAGGTCCAGCGGTCGCCACCCTTGGGCACGGTGAAGGCGAAGGACGCGCCGGCCACGTCGCCGCGCTCGACGCTCACCAGCAGGTCGCGGGCGGCCGATGTGGCCGGCAACTCCACATCGAAGGCGAGGCCCTTGCCGTCCTCGCTAAGCGCCAACGTGCCGGCCACGGTGCGGCCCAGGATCATGCGGGAGTCGTGAGCCACCAGGGCCACCACATCGGCGCCGGCCGCCAGCGAGCGCTTGAAGGCGCCCGGCCGGACGAACTCGACGAAGCCGCCCAGGTCGCGCGACGCCTTGTCGAATACTGCCGCGTAGCCCACCAGCCGGGGCTTGTCGCCAGTTACGGCGCGCAGCTCGAAAGCCGCGCGCCGTTCCGTCATGCCGGGCGTCGTGGTCATCACACCACCGCCGACGCGCCGACACGCTGGGTGATAGCGCCTCGGGCGTTACCTCGCATGAGAAGCGCCCCGACGATGCCGTTGCCCGTCGAGGTGATCTTGCAGCCGACGTGGGTGTACGTGGCCGAAAGCCCGAGGCCGTCAACCTCGACATAGGCTTCCGCCTGCGTCGTGGCGATGGTGAAGGTGCTGGCGGCCGACGACGCGGTGATGGTGGTTTCGCCGGGATCGGTCGCCTTCAAGGTGATCGTGCCCGCGCTGGCCGAAGCCGTCACACCGGGGACGCCATACGTTGCGTCGTTGATGCAGGCCGCGAGCCCTACCGCATCGGCGGTATTGTCGCCGTCGATATTGAAAATCTGGGTGATCGGGGCGGTCGATAGAGTGGCGACAGCGGTGAAGGTCAGGCCGTTGATCGTGATGGCATCGTTCGCCAACACCGTCGCCAACGCGACGGTCATTTCCGTGACCGACGCATTGGCCGTGATCGTCGCCGTGGCGCCACTGATAAGCTGAGCCGATGTGCCGGCCGCATCCTTGGCTTCGAAGACTTCGATCTTCGCCGTCTTCGTCACCGCGAGCGCGCCAACCTGCAGGACGGCCAGAGCGCGGCGGTAGTCTTTCGCCGCGTAGTATCGGCCGGTGACGTTGGAATTGTTCAACGTCTGCGGCACCACGCCAAGGTCAGCCTTGGCCATTTCGTACATGCGTTCCATGGTCAAATCCTCCCTTAGGCCTTGATGCCAACGATCTTGGTGAAGTGAGTCGGGCGGAACACCGCCACGTCGCACCGGATGTAACCGCGGATCAGCGCCTCCAGTTGGCTGAAGGTCCCCGTGCCGCCCGTGCGCGTCGCCTCGATCGTGAGACCGGTGCGCATCGCAATTGCCATCTGCGAAAAGTCGCCAACGAACGATGTGGAGCACGTCGTCGCGGAGCCCTGCGTGAGATTCACGGGGATCTGATTCGAGACGAGCCGCTTCAGCGCCGTAAAATCAGCCGGCGGGGTGAGCGTGGTCTTGTCGAGGGCGACGCCCGTCTTCAGGCCGGCCAGGGTGCGCTTGCTGCGGGGCGACATGATCGCCGCGCCGGCAACACCGTTGGCATTCTCGATCGCCGCAATGGCGTCGAGATACTCGTCATAATCATCCGGCGTGCCGCCGTTGGTGCCCATGCTCACCGAGTTGACGCCATCGGTGTTGACCAGGCCGCGGGGCTCGTTGGTGCCGATGCCGAAGAGGCCGACACGATCGAGCTCAAGGGCGAGGCTGGCGCCGATCGCGTTCTCCACCGTCTGGGAGAAGCGCGGGGCGTCTTCCAGCAACTCAAGCGACACGCGGGTGAGGCACGCCAACGTCATCGCCCGGAGCTTGATCGGCGCGAAGGTCTGCCCCGACTCGGTCACGGCTGCCGAATCCTTGCGCCAGTAAGGCGTGGGATCGGTGAGCACTTTAACCACGGTCATTTCCGCGGTGTCCATCGGGATCGTGAGCGCGCCGGCCGGGATCACCACCGACTTGTTGCGGGCGATGTCGATCACGTTGGCGCTGAGGCTTGCGGGAACGAACAGGCCACCGATGCTGCCGGTATTCTCGCCCATCGCACGGCGCTCGGCATCGGCGCCTTCCCAGTTGCCGGTAATCATGGCGCGGACCATGCGGCCCAGGCTGAGCGGCGGGCCGTCGTGCTTGATGTGCTCGGCCATGCGCTGCTCAGGTCGCAGCGCGCGGACCTCGCCGTCGCCGAGCTGGCGATTGTCGCCAGTCATCGATCGGCCCTCTTCGGTGCGGTCGCCATGCTCGGCGGACTCGGCGTCGGTGATGCGCGTCGCGAGCGCATCTTTCTCCGACTTCAGGCCGTCGAACTTGGTGCGCTCTTCGGCGCTGAAGTCGCGATTCTCGGTAGCGAGGCCGTCCACCATGGATTGCATCGTGGTCGACAATTCGCCCCGTCGGGCTTTCAGTTTGTCAGACAGTTTCATGAAAAAGATTCCTTCTGTGGGCTTCGGCTCGCCTCACGACGGGCCTTTCGAAAATTGCCGGCTTGCACCCCTTGCTTCATGTGTGACCACCCCGGTGAAGAGCCGGAGCACCCGCAAGCGCTTTCGAGGGGCGCTTGATCCAGTCGGCCGGCGCGGCCGGTGAGGCGGGCTTGCGGGGATTCACTTTCATCATTCGTCGTCGTCGCCAGCTTCGTTGTCCCAAGCATCGATCGCATCGGCGATCAGCTTGCGAACCCATGCCAGTTCGAAGGT
>JABMNB010000508.1 GCA_013205335.1 Rhodospirillales bacterium | reverse complement strand
GGGATCGGCACTGAGGCCCTCCCATGATGGGATCAGGAGGCTGGGGTGGAACGATCTGCTCTACGTCCTTGCCGTAAGACAGACGGCAGGCACAAGGGAACCGACGGACTCACCTCAACCATCGTCCCTGCGAGGGACATCGCTCCACCAGTCGGCGGAACTCGGGTTTCTTCTCTATTGGGCGAATATGCGCCCCAATCGAGAAGGGACAGGTTCCATGGGTCACGGCTTCCAAGGCGCCACCGTCCATAGCTATCGCGGGGGAGGCTGGACGACGGCGGTCACTCCCGGTAGCGAGCTATGCGCGTTCGCTGCCCTTGAAATTCGTCAGTTGAACGGAGCCGCAGCGCGGGCAGGCGGCGGGGAAGCAGGCCCGGCAAAAAGGCTTACCGCACGATGAGCACGCGCCTTGCGCGGCGAACTCGGTCAGATGCAGCTTGTCGTCGCAGACGAGACGAACCCGCTCGCGGCCAAGCCCGGCCTCGCAGAGCGGCGCTTCAGCCGCCTTGATCGCGGCATGCCAGTCGAGCTGGATCAGGCGCTCGCCTTTGCGGCGACGGACGAGCACCTCGAAGCGCTGCACCGGCACGTAAAGCTCGAGCGCCTGGACCCAGTCGACGGTAACGCGCAGGGCATAGTTGCGGCGCAGGTCGTCGAGCTTGGCACGATGCTCGCGCTCGATCGCCTCGAGCCGCATCGTCTCGCGTCGGCGGTCCGCCTCCTCCCGCTCGCCCGCGGCCCCGGAGAGTGCGGCAAGCCGCTTGGCGGCCGCTCGATAGAGCCCGTCGTGATAGGCATGGACACGATCGCAGTCGCGCGCCAGTCGTCGCTGCATGGCCCGCAGGAACGGCTCGATCTCCTCGCGGATTCTGCAGTCGAGCAGCGGTCGTACCCGGGCCTCGATGTCTGCGCCGCTCCATCTCGGCCCGGCCGCCAGCTCCGTGGCCGGATCGGGCGGACCGCCCTGCGGCATCTGCGCCAGAGCCGGCTGAAGTTTCTCCAGCAGATCGTCTATGTTCGCCCCGGTGCCGGTGTTGAAGCCGAGCCAGATCAGGCACTCGCGCTTCTCGTCTGACACCGCAGTGTAGCGGAAGGTCAGGATCAGGCAGCGCGCGCGGGTCTCAGCTACGCCACGCAGGCGGCAGATCGCATTCGGCAGATCGAGCGCATGGTCGAGCACCCGTTGCAGGTCTTGCGGCACCGGCGTGTCGCCGTCGAGCCGCAACTCCCGCTCGCTCCAGCGCCCGTTGTCCCGGAGCAGCACGGCAAGCCGATCCATCCAGTCGCCTTCCAGCCCGACCGCAACGGCGTCGTGCGATCGCTCCGGCCCGAACCCGAGCCGAACGAACTCGGGCCAGCCCATCTGCTCCTGGATCGACGGTGGCGCGAGTACCGCGAGTTCCTGCGATTCGGACGGCTCGACGATCGCACCGCTGCGCTCCAGCAAGTCGCCAACGAACGCTCTAAGGTCACTCACGCTGGGCCCTCGGAACGCGAATGAAACTCACGGCTGGGGCGCCCCCGACAAGAAGCAAGCTCTTCGCTTCTGGATGAGCTGCCGATGCTCGACATCACGTGGCTTCGAAGTCTTCGCCGAACAGGGACTCGTCGAGTTCCTTGGCGACGTCGTGCTGGTGCTTCGCCTTGTCGAGGCGGCCCGCGATAGCGGCCAGCGCCTCGCCGCGGCCCGCCTCCGTCGTCTGCAGCCAGGCATCGAGCATCAGCTCGGCGAAGTCGCGATCCTCGTCCAGCCCGCCCAGAATCGCCCCCACCTCGCCGACGACCAGCTCGAACATGGAGATTTTCTCGTCGAGAATGTGCAGGATCTGCTCTTCCAGGGTACCGCTCGTCACCAGATTGAAGATGAACACTTCCCGCTTCTGGCCAATGCGATCGATGCGTCCGATGCGTTGCTCGATGGCCATCGGATTCCACGGCACGTCGAAATTGATCAGCGTGTTGCAGAACTGGATGTTGCGGCCCTCGCCGCCCGACTCCGTGCACAGCAGCACCGGCACCTCGTCGCGAAACCGGGCGATGGCGGCGTCTTTCTCGGGGCCGCTCAGGCCACCGTCGAAACGGGCGAAGGCGATGCCTTCGGAATCCAGGAGGCCGGCGAGATGATCGAGCGTGTCGCGGTAGTGGACGAAGACCAGCTTCTTCTCCTCGGGATTGCGGCGCAGCAGGTCGAGCAGGCCAGCCTCCTTGCCGCCGCTGCCGGCGGCTACCCAGCGCTCCGCCAGCGCCCGCCAACCCGGCTCGTCGGGATGGCGCTCGGCGAACCGCGCCACGGCCGCCGCCGCGGCCGCCGGCGAGGAGCCCGCAGCACCGAGCAGATGATGAAGGGCGAGGCGGTTCGAAGAGGTCTTCGCCGCCGCCAGCCGCCGCGTCGCTGCCGTCAGTTCCTGGTAGGCCGCCCGTTCCTGCTCCGAGCCTTCCACCCGGATCGTCGTCGCGTGGCGGCGCGGCAGCGCCAGCGCCACGACGGCGCGCGTGTTGCGCACCATGGCGGCGCGCATCAGCGCGCGCAGCCCCTCGGGATCGGCCGGCTGGCGAGGCTTGCCGGGAGTCATGTGGGCGGCGCGAAAATCCTTCAAGGTCTTGAAGATCCCGGGTTTGAGCAGGGTCAGCACGTTGTAGAGCTCGGTGAGATCGTTCTGCACCGGCGTCGCCGACAGCAGGAGCAGGAAGCGCTTGTTCAGCGAGTCGACGAACTTGTAGCTCTGGCTGGCTCGGTCGCGCAGATGATGGGCCTCGTCGACGATGACCATGTCGAAACTGCGCTCGCGCAGGCGCGCGGCATGCTCGCTGCGCCGCGCCAGCGGCAGCGAGGCAATCAGCCGCTTCTCGTTCCAGAAGCCCTCGGGATCGCTGCGCAGCCGCGCGTCGTGGGTCGTGGCGCAGGCGATGTCGAATTTGCCCTCCAGCTCCTCCCGCCACTGCCCGACCAGCGATGCCGGCGTGAGCACGAGCACACTCTCGACCATGTTGCGCAGCAGGTATTCCTTTAAAACCATGCCGGCTTCGACCGTCTTGCCCAGCCCGACCTCGTCGGCGAGCAGCACCCGACCGCGAAACTGCTTCAGCACCTTGCGCACGGTCTCGACCTGGTACCAGAAGGTCTCGATACCGCGCAGATGCGGCAGGCACAGCAGCTCATCGAAACCTTGCGCGAGCCCGAGGCGGGCGTGGCGCTCGCGCAGCTCGTACCAGACGCCGTCGTCGCCGGCCGGCGGCGTGTCGAGCGCCGCCATCAGCGGCCCGAAATCGATCTCGGTTCTGACCGGAACACTGATCTCGATGCGCGCCAGGCCAGCCGGTTTGTCCTGAGCCTGCGGCGCGGCCTGCGCTGCGTCCCTCGCGGCGGGCCGGCGCGGCCCGGGCGCCGCGCCCCGAGATTTGCCCGGAGGGGCGGCTCGCTCGCCCGTCCCAGCCGATCGCTTCGCAGAGGGCGTCTTGTGCCGTTCGAAGATGCCGGCGAGCTCGCGCGTGAGCCAGGCCCGCCGCGTCATCGCCGCCGGGAAGTGAAGGCCGGCGCTGAACGGACTGGCGAGCCCATGCGTCTGGAGCACCGACCGCGCCCGCACCATCTTGCCCTGCTGCGCCAACGCCAAGGCAGCGAGGAGGTGGTACGACTGAATCGGCACGAAGCGCTTGAAGAAGCGCCTCAGGTAGGTCTGCGCTCGTTCGGGATGTCGCTCCAGAAGTGCGGCGGTGGCGGCGAGCAGCAGGATGCCGCCCTCTCCGGGGTGCGCCCGCACCGCGGCGTCGGCGAGCGGCAGGAAACCCGTGTCGCGATCGAGGTCCAGGAGCGCCGCTTCGAGCATTTCAGCCGGCGCGAGGAGATCCGCCGCCTCTGCGGGCGCCACCTCCGCCGGCGCAGTAGCGGGTGCGGCCCGTGGCGATTGAGCGGCGAGAGGCAGATCCATTTGCGACGACGGACGATCCATGACGAGCGGTGCGGTCCCCGGACGTTTCAACCCAGGCCAGCAGGCTCGACGAGATCCGAAGCGCGAACAAGTGCGGCGCTTGCCGCAGAGGATCACATCCTGTGGATGGGTTGTTCAATAGCGACGGACCGGAGTCCAGGAACATGTCCACCATTGGCTGCCGGCCCGGATGCGATCTCGCCAATCCGGCACGGCCAGCGACCACGGCTCCATGTCAGTTCACCAAGCGGCCCCACTCGGTGCCGTCGCCCGCCGTCAGCGCGTCACGTTCGGCAGACTCCTTCTTGCCCAGCGGCTCCTC
>JABMNB010000057.1 GCA_013205335.1 Rhodospirillales bacterium | reverse complement strand
GGCGCTCCTCAGGATGAGGTTAGTGCTTGAATCGATTCAATTCATTTCCAGTCAGCCTCTCAGGATGAGGTCGTGCGGATAACCTGAATCGGATAGGCCTTAAGCCGTTTCCCGCAACACCATGTCCGCCGCCTTCTCGCCGATCATGATCGACGGGGCATTGGTGTTGCCCGAGGTCAGCGTCGGCATGATCGAGGCGTCGGCGATGCGCAGCCCCTCGATGCCATGCACGCGCAACCGCGCATCGACCACGGCCATTGCATCGGCGCCCATCTTGCACGTCCCGACCGGGTGATATGTGGTCTCGGCTGCGCTGCGCACCCAGTCGAGGATTTCCTCGTCCGTGTTGCCGCCGGGGCCGGGGGCGATCTCCGTCACCTGCAGCGGTGCCATCGCCGGTGCGGTCATGATGGCGCGGGCGATGCGCACGGCGCGTACGGTGAGTTCGCCATCGACCGCCGCCGACAGGAAATTGTAGCGAATCTCCGGCGATTGACGCGGATCGGCCGAGACGATGTGGATGTGCCCCTTGCTCTCGGGCCGCATCGGATGAGCGTAGCAGGAAACACCCGATTGCCGGGCGATGCGCGGCCCTCGGGGGCCGGCTTCGGTGAACATCGGAACCCAGCCGAGCAGCAGGTCGGGCGCGTCGAGACCGTCGCGCGAGCGAACGAAGGCGCGCAGCGGCGCGCCCACCATCGACAGGAGACTGTCGCGGTTGAGTGCCCAGCGCAGCGCCTGGTGTACCAGGCCAAGGCCGCGACCGCGGTCGTTGAAGGTGATGCCTCTCTTGCCGATGGTCCAACGGGTCCGCGGCGCATAATGGTCGCGCAGATTCTCGCCGACGCCCGGCAGGGCATGGCGGACTTCGATGCCGAGCGCGCGCAGCCGGTCCGGCTGGCCGATGCCCGACAGTTCGAGGAGCTGCGGCGAATTGATCGAGCCGCCGCTCACGATGACGGCGCGCCCCGCGCGGGCCTCGCGCGCCGTCCCGCCGACGGAATAACGGACGCCGGTGCAACGCTTGCCCTCGAGCATCAGCGATTCGGCCAGCGCCCCGGTCTCGATGCGGAGATTGGGGCGTCGCTTTACCGGATCGAGGTAGCAGCGGGCCGTGCTCATGCGCCAGCCCGAGGCGATCGTTGCCTGGCTCATGGCGATGCCGTCCTGCTTCGCCCCGTTGTAGTCGGGGTTGTGCGCGATGCCGACTTCGCCGGCCGCCTTGATCAGCGTGGCGAAGAGCGGATTGAGCGGTTCCGGGTTGGTGACGCGCAGCGGTCCCGAGCGGCCGCGAAAGCGCTCGTCGCCCTCGTCGTAGCTTTCGATGCGCTTGAAGAAGGGGAGGACGTCCTCGTAGGCCCAGCCCTGGTTGCCCATCTGCGCCCAGGTGTCGAAGTCCTGTGCCTGGCCGCGCACGAAGGCGAGGCCATTGATGGCGCTGGAGCCGCCGAGCAGTTTTCCACGCGGCACCGGGATGCGGCGGCCGTTGGTGCCGGGCTCGGGCTCGGCGCTGTAGAGCCAGTTGACGGTGGGATTGCCGATGAGCCGGGAATAGCCGACCGGAATGCGCGTCCAGGGATGGCCGGCGGGACCGGCTTCCAGCAGCAGCACCTTGTTCCGCGGGTCCGCCGAGAGCCTGTTCGCGACGACGGCGCCCGCCGAACCGGCGCCGACGACGATATAGTCATAATCCATTTCCCGCAGTATCTCGCGCGAATCCTTGGCTGTCGACTGCCGCGACGATCCTCGGCTTTACGTGGGCCGATGTTTGGGCATGATGTCGCCCCCGACAACCCCGAAGGAAAACAACCATGCGCGGTGTCTCCGTCCTGCTTCCCCTCGGCCTCTCGCTCGCCTGTGCCGCCGGCATCGCGACCGCGCAGCCGGCCGCCGTCGACATGACGGGCACCTGGACCGGGACCAACAGGAGCATTGTGAGCGGCCTGCCGGGCCACTTTCCGGTGACCGCGCCGTCGACGATCGTCGACGGCAATCGCCTGATCGAGGTGAAGATCACGGTGAAGATCGACGGCCAGGACGAGGGGCGCTTCTGGGGAACGCTCTCCTCGGAGGTGAAGGCCGAGCCGGTCATCGGCGTCATCGGGTCGGACGGCAAGCGCGTGCGCATGATCGGGCAGGGTGGCTCCGCCATCGAAGGCACGTTGCTCGACGACGGCACGCTCGAACTCTTCTATACCGAGAACCGCGCCGGCGTTTCGGTCGCCGCCACCAACGTGTTGACGAAAGCCAAATAGGACCTCCCTCGATGATCTCACGGAGAAGCATGCTGGCGGGCAGCCTCGCCCTGCCGGCGCTGGCCGGCTGCGGTGGCCAGCCGACGTCCCAGCCGACGGCCTACGCCCCGGGCCAGACACGGCCCGGCCTCGATGCGGTGATCGACATCAGCCACAACGTGACGGTCACCAGCTTCGCCGCGGTCCGTCGCAGCAACATCCTCGCTGTCATCCACAAGGTGAGCGAAGGCGGTGACTGGCTCGATCCGTCCTACACCTCGCGGCGGCGCCAGGCGGAGTCGGTCGGCCTGCTGTGGGGCGGCTACCATTTCGGCACGCGCCAGTTTTCCGGCGAACAGCAGGCGGCCTCGTTCCTGTCGGCCTGCCAGCCCGGTCCGCAGACCGTGATGGCGCTCGACCTCGAGCCGAACGACGCCAACCCTCGCAATACGATGCGCCTCGATCAGGCCGAGGCCTTCGTGCTGGCCGTGGAGAAGGCCACCGGCCGGCTGCCGATGCTCTATAGCCATCCCGCCTGGGCCGACGGCGAGATCTACGGCCGCCGCCGCATCAGCCTCGGCGCCAGCATCCGGCCGGGCTCGATCCTGGCGCGCTGCGAACTCTGGCTGGCCGACTATCGCGAGACGCCGCGCCTTCCCGTGGCCTGGGCGACCCGCGGCTGGAAGATCTGGCAGTACGTCGCCGACGAGACCTCGCAGAACTTCGCCTATGGCAGCGAGCCCCGCCATGTCGAGGGCGTCGGCCACTGCGACCGCAACATGTACAATGGCGATGTCGCGAGCCTGAACCGCTTCTGGAAGAACGGCGGGCGGTCCTAATTCCCCGTCGCCCTGAGCGAAGCCGCCCGAAGGGCGGCGCAGTCGAAGGGCCTCTTTTCCGACGCACGATCTGTCGAAGCGAAAAGAGGTCCTTCGACTACGCGCCTTTGGCGCTCCGCTCAGGACGACGGATTTTCCAATTCACCGCGCCGCCAGCGCCTTGAACGCTTCGCGCGTCGCGTCCAGCGCGAAGTCGATGTCGGCCTCGGTGTGCGCCGTCGACAGGAACATGTTGTGACGCGGGTGCAGGTAGGCGCCGTGCTTCAGCGCCTCCAGCGTGAAGAAGTTGCCCTTCTCGCAGTCGGGATCGTTGTCGAACAGCATCGTCGGCATCTGCGGCGGGCCGCTCTGGCGCACGCCGATGCCGAACTCGGCCGACTGCGCCGCAATGCCGTCGCGCAGCCGCTGGCCCATCTCGCGCATCCGCGTCGGGCCATCGACACTCTCCAGCACGTCGAGCGTCGCCAGCGCGGCGGCCATCGACACGGCGCTGCACCAGAACGAGCCGGTAACGTAGAGCTTGGACGCGGCCTCGCGGTAGCGGTCGTTGCCGGTGACGGCGGCCAGCGCATGGCCGTTGGCGATCGCCTTGCTCCAGGCGCTGAGGTCGGGCTGCACGCCGACCAGATCCCAGCTG
>JABMNB010000507.1 GCA_013205335.1 Rhodospirillales bacterium | reverse complement strand
CGTCGCGAAGAGGAGGTACTTCAGGTCCGGAGACATCGTTGTTTCTCCTGTTGTTGTTATTTGGTCCCGAAGAGACGGTCGCCCGCATCGCCGAGCCCGGGAACAATATACCCGTGTTCGTTGAGTTTTGCATCAATCGCTGCCGCGAACACCGGCACGTCTGGATGGACCTCGGCGAAGGTCCGCGCGCCCTGCTCCGAGCCCAGCACGCAGATGAATTTGATGCGCTTGGCCCCGGACTCCTTCAACCGGTCGACCGCCGCGATGGCCGAATGGGCGGTCGCCAGCATCGGATCGCAGACGATGACGTCGCGATCGGAAATGTCCTGCGGGATCTTCAGGTAGTATTCGACCGCCTGCAGCGTGCGCGGGTCGCGGTAGAGCCCGACATGACCCACGCGGGCCAGCGGGACGAGGTCGATGACGCCTTCGGCCAGGCCGAGGCCGGCGCGCAGGATGGGCACGACAACCAGCTTCTTGCCGTCGAGCAGCGGCGCATCCATCGCCTCGATGGGCGTCTCGATGCGGGACTGCACCGTCGGCAGGTCGCGCGTGGCGTCATAGCCCAGGAGCAGCCCGATCTCGCGCAGGAGGCGGCGGAAATTGGTGCTCGACGTCTCCTTGTCGCGCAGCTTGGTGAGCTTGTGCTGGACCAGCGGGTGCGTCACGACATGGATCGAGTGCGGCAGTGACATTGTCTTCTTCTCCCCAATGACTCAAAACACCGTGCCGTCGCTTTCGACGGTGATGGGCGGGCCGCCTCCAGGACGCCGCGCCGCGGCAAGCCGGCGGCCGGCAAACCAGGTCCCGGCCTCCAGCACCTTGGCGAGCGGCAGGCGCACCGCATCCATCCCGAGATGCAGTCGGACATGCTCGGCAATCTGGTCGAGCAGCGCCACGGTGAGCGCCCGCCATTCGACGATCGCCTCGTCGCCCGGCGCGAAGCTCTTCTCGAGCAGCGCGCGCTGCTTGGGCCTGAGCGCCCCGGCATCGACCAACAGGCCGCCGTTGCGGTACTCAGGCAGGCCGGTCAAGGCATCGAGCGCCGTGACCGCGAGGCCTGCGCCCTCGATCGGCTCGACCAGCGAATAGCTCATCCATTGCGAGAGCTTGTGGAACGGCACCAGCCCGACGACCGGATGCTCCCACACGTCGCCGCGCGGCGACGGCCAGATCGGCGACAGCCTGTCGAGCACGGCGGCCAGGATGGCTTCGGCTTTCACCTCGTTTCCCGTCGCCCCGGTGCCGTTCGCGACAATGTCGAACAGCGCACCCGGCCGCTCCAATCCGACACTGCCCAGCTTGCGCAGCAGCTCGGCTCGGCCTTCTAGGCCCAACAGCGGATTGTGCGCCTTCACCTGAAAGCCCATGGCGATGTCCATCGGCGTCAGCTTCGCGAGGCGCTCGGCATCGACCCGCAGCGGATCGCCCTTGGCATCGCGGCTGAAGGCGCCGTTGGCGAACATGTGCAGGCTGGCCACGCCCAGTCCCTCGGAACGCGCGTAGATCTCGCCCGTGCCCGGCTCGCGAAAGCTCCAGGCCGCCCCGGCGCCGGCATCGAGCAGGACGGACACGACCGCGAGGTCCATGCGGCGCCGCGCGATCTCCTCGGGCGGCAGACCCTTCAGCCGCTCGGCCAGCGCGCTCCACCGGTCACGGCCGCCCGACTCGAAATGCCGCCAGCGCGAATGGAACGGGATCGCCGCCGGATTGGGGAAGCGCTCGCGCGTGACGGCCAGAGTCGCCTGCACGGCCGCTTCCAAACCATTGGCGTCGAGCTGAAACCACTGCGACTGCCCGTCCACGACATACTTCAGGACCTTCGCCGCCCGTTCGCGGATGGCGACCGGTGTGCGGAGGTACGTCAGCGAATCATTCATCGAGGCCACGTCCCTTGGCCCGCGCCAGTTCGTTCGATCCCGGCTTGGTCGGGCTGAAATAGCCGGCAGCCTTCTTGGCATCCATCTCGACCAGCGCGTCGGCGGGGATCAGGTGCTCGGGGATCGGCACCTGCTCGACGATCTCGATGCCCTGGTCGCGCAGCGCGTCGGACTTCATGTTGCTCATCGAGGCGAAGCGGTCGATGCGATTGATGCCCAGCCAATGGAAGATGTCGGGCATCAGCTCCTGGAAGCGCATGTCCTGCACGCCGGCCACGCATTCGGTGCGGTTGAAGTATTGCGCCGCCGAATCGCCGCCGGGCTGGCGCTTGCGCGCGTTGTAGACGAGGAACTTGGTCACCTCGCCCAGCGCGCGGCCTTCCTTGCGATTGTAGATGACGACGCCCACACCGCCCCTTTGCGCCATTTCTATGCAGATCTCGATGCCGTGCGCGAGATAGGGCCGGCAGGTGCAGATGTCGGAGCCGAACACGTCGGAGCCGTTGCATTCGTCATGGAGGCGGCAGGCGATCTTCGTCTCCGGCTTGCCGAGCTTCTGCACGTCGCCGAAGAAATAGATCGTGGCACCGCCGATCGGCGGCAGGAACAGTTCGAGGTCGGGCCGCGTCACCAGCTCGGTGTACATGCCCCCGGTCTGCTCGAAGAGCGTGCGGCGCAGGTCGACTTCCTTGACGCCGAAACGCTCGGCGATGCCGGGCAGCCACCACACCGGCTCGATCGCCGCCTTGGTGACCTTCACGTCGCCGGAGCCGCTCAGGATGTCGTTGTCGGGTTTCAGTCGGCCGGCGGCCATCGCCTCCATGATCTCCGGCATGTTCACATGCGCCTTGGTGATGGCGATAGTCGGCCTGATGTCCCAGCCCGCCGCCAGCTTGTCGGCGAAGACCTCGGCCACCATGTGGCCCCACGGATCGAGCGACACGATCTTCTTCGGGTCGAACCAGCCCTCGAACGGTCCGATGATCTCGGCCGGAGAGGTATTCGTGAAGTCCGGACGGTGATCGGCCTTGAGTTCCTGCGCCGCGATGGCAAGCGCGCGATAGATGCCGTAGCTGCCCGAATGGACACCAATGGCGTTGCGCTGCGCGGTGCGGCCGACCGTGCCCACGACAGGCCCGCGAACCGCAGGATCGCGCGCCCCCCAGACCACAGGAGGGGCCGGTTGGCCGCCCTGGCTGGGGTGGGTATTCAGTCTGATGTGCGCCATTTGTGCTTTCCGGTCCTCTGGGAGCGGGAAAGCGATGAACTGTACAGCGGCCGGATGACCAAAGGAAGACGCCGGCCGTCCCGCAGCCACTACAATCTTCATGCACCGCGACGAAGAAAGCCCCGTCGCTTTCCTGGTCCCGGCGACAACAGCCTCAGGGACCGGCTGCCACCAGGTCGATGGCGCGGCGGTACATGGTCATGGCCGCTTCAGGCGTGTTGTAGCCCGCATGCGCAGTGAGCGTGACGTTGTCGACCGTCAGCAGCGGCTCCTCGGGCAGGGGCGGCTCCTTGCCGAAGACATCGGTCGCGTAGTGGCCGATCCTGCCCGAGCGCAGCAGCTCGATCAGCGCCGGCTCGTCGACGATGCCCGCCCGTGCCGTATTCACGATAAGGACGCCCGGCCGGGTCTTCTCCAGCTTCGCGCGGTCGAGGAAGCCGCGCGTGGCGTCGTTCAGCGCGAGATGCAGGCTCACGATGTCGGAGTGCGCCAGCAATTCGTCGATCGGCACGGTTGGCACGCTACCGCCCGAGACGGGCGAGCGGTTGTAGGCGGTCACCTTCAGACCGACGCCCTGGGCGATGCGCGCCATCTCGCGGCCGATGCCGCCCAGCCCGACCACGCCCAGGGTCTTTCCCTTGAGTTCCATGCCCTGCATCGGCCGCCAGCCGCCGCCGCGCACGATGCCGTGCATGGTCGGGATGTGGCGGGCCGCGGCGAAGACCAGGCCCATCGCATGCTCGGCGACCGTCGTGTCGCCGTAGCCGGCGATGGTCGAGACCTTGATGCCGAGCCGTTCGGCCGCCGCGAGGTCGACGAAGCTCGCGGCCCCAGTGCCGAGGAAGACGATGTGCTTCAAGCCGGTACAGTGCTTCAGCGTCGGCTCGCTGAAATAGGTCGCGTCGTTGATGACCGTGTCGTAGCCCTCGACCTTGCCCGGCACCTCCTCTTCGGAGACCGGGCCCATACCGACCTCGATCGGAATGTCCGCGGCGCCATGGACCTGCTTCCATACGCGGTCGATGTCGGGTGTCGAATCGATGAACAGTGTCTTGGGCATGATCGTCTTCCCCGGGCTTCCCTGACGATAGTCCGCACGAGCCGAGCTGTCTGCTAGGGTGGCCCAATGAACCGTCGCTCCTTCCTCGGCGCCCTGCCGATCCTCGCCGCTGCCCCCGCCTTCGCCCAGCAGCTTCCCGCCATCCGCACCGTCACCCTGGCCCCCGGTCCGGGCGCAACGAACGTCACCGGTACTCTTGCCGACACCAAGGCGCGTGGCCTCTATTACGTGCCGGGACAGGCCGGCCAGACGATGAACATCGCGGTCGCATCGCCCGGCAACAATGTCGTGTTCCAGGTCTGGGAGCCGGGCACCGCCGTTCGCACCAATGCCGATGGGACACTCGCGCTGGACGGCAAGCCCCTGCACGATGCCGGTCCAACCGACGAGCCTGCCGCCTGGATCGGCGCCCTCCCGAAGCCCGGGCCCTATCTCCTGATCGTCTACAGCCGCCGCGACGCCGCCAGCTACAAGCTCGCGATTTCCGTGACCGCCCAATAGTTTTTTTCAAGGTTGCTCCGCCACTGCAATATATCTAGCTTCCGCAGCGTGTGGGTGGGCTGGCGTGGGGACGCCGGTCCGTCAGTTCGAAGTCGGCGAATTGCCGAAGGAGCTGGATATGAAAATGTTCATCGCGGGCGCAGTAGCGCTTGCCGTGGTCGCTGCCATTGCAGCCGGAACCATTGCCTTTTCGCAGCAGTCGGGTGCGCCCGCGAGGCCGAGCCAGACTGCCGGCAAAGGCCCCGGCCAGTTGCAGGCCCAGAGCACGGAAAAGCCGAACGTTCCGTCCTGCCTGACGCAGTACACGCCGACGCCAGGCCAGTCGGCGATAACGATGATCAACGCCGGCTACGAGATCAAGGCGGCGGTCCCGAACGGCCTTTGGCTGCAGAAGGACAAGGACGTCTACTATTGCAATTCGGGTCGCCCTGTCGAAACCGACGCGCAATGCTGGCGCCTGCGCGAGGTCACGCGCTGCTGAAGAACATCTCCTGACCTAGATCTGCTGACCTCGGGCCGCGAACAGGGCATGCTGGCCTCCAAGACAGATGGAGGATCGCATGCCCGATTTGTTCCCGACGACCGACGAAGCCGAAGAGAAAAAACTCAAGGACGAGAGGGCTGCCGGCGGCGCCGGCATCGTGAGCCATCTCGGGCCCGATTCCTTCCAGAAGGACGGGCTGCGGCCCTTCTTCGAGTACCGGTCGCTCGGCCTGAAAGAGCTGACCGCCGGCAAGGTCGGCGCGCACGTGATCCGCGCCGTGCCCGGGCAGCATCCCGACGCTCCGCGCCACAGCCACGCGCTCGGGTTCCAGTTCGTCTATGTGCTGAAGGGCTGGGCCATCTTCGAATATGAGGGCTACGGCCAGCACAAGCTCGTCGCGGGCTCGACCGTCTATCAACCACCCGGCGTGAAGCACAAGGAGATCGACCACAGCGACGATCTCGAACTGATCGAGATCACCATGCCGGCCGACTTCGAAACGACGGTCGTGGAGTAATCCTCCGCGCAGCGCGGAGGCAAAGTGAGCCCTCCACGTCGTCGTCCGGGCGGACTCGCGGCGCGAACGGTTCCGGGTGGCGCTGCACCGCCGTGGTGGAGATGACAGAACTGCGAAAGAAGGCCGAAATGCTTCCGTCCGGTGCTGCCGATATCGTCCGCATCCTGCGCTCCCGGCGCGTCGAAGAGGAACTGGCCGCGCGCCAGAACCCCTTCCTGGTCGAGGCCCTGCGCAAGGAAAAGCTCGAAGGGCAGCGCATCGCCGCCTGGGCGCGCACGGTCGCACTGGCGGCGAGCGGCGTCCTGATCGCCTTCCAGAACCCGAGCTGGAGCGTTCTGTACTTCCACGCATTTCTGCTGGTGTTCATCGCCCTGGGATGGGCGCAGCTGCGTTATGCGACGGTAGGCCATTCCCGCATCGAGCTCATGTTGATCCTGGCGGACCTCGTGCTTCTGGCGATCGTCCTCACCGTTCCGAATCCCTTCGCGCCGGGGGCCTTTCCAACGGCCATGATCTATCGCTTCGAAACGTTTCCCTACTTCTTCATCATCCTGGCGCTGGCGACGCTCGCCTATTCCTGGCGCACCATCCTCACCATGGGCGTGGTCTTCGCGTTGATCTGGTTCCTGTCGGTGTTGGGCGTCGCCGTGTTCGGCACGACCGACCCGGAACTGGGCAGCAAGGTCGCCGCGGCCTTCGCTGCCATGCCCGGCGTGCGCGACATCGTCGACCCGAACTCCGTGATCTGGCCGATACGCGCACAGGAGATGGTGATCTTCTTCCTCGTTGCGGCGATCCTCGCCCTTCGCGGGCAGCGGTCGACGGCCCTGTTGATTCGCCAGGCCGGAATCGCGGCGGAACGCGCCAACCTCTCGCGCTACTTTCCGCCCTCGCTCGTGGACGAGCTGGCATCCGCCAGCGGCGACGTCGGATCGGTCCGGTCGCAGGACGTAGCGGTATTGTTCGCCGACATCGTGGGCTTCACCCAGCTCGCCGAGCACGAGAAGCCCGAGACGGTGATACAACTCCTAAGGAGCTGTCATACCGTCATCGAGCAGGCGATCTTCTCGAACGGCGGCACCCTCGACAAGTATCTGGGCGACGGCGTGATGGCGACCTTCGGCACGCCCCGGGTCTCGGCTGCCGATTGCGCCAACGCGCTCGCCGCCGCCCGGGACATTGTCGACGGCATTGCGGCCGGCAATGCCGCACTGGCGGGGTCAGGTCTTCCGCAGTTGCGCATCTCGGTCGGCGTTCATTTCGGTCCGGCCATCATCGGCAATATCGGCTCGGAG
Organism: Rhodospirillales bacterium; assembly: GCA_013205335.1. GTDB lineage: Bacteria > Pseudomonadota > Alphaproteobacteria > Reyranellales > Reyranellaceae > Reyranella. The sequence continues at coordinate 13,263 of JABMNB010000507.1, read as the reverse complement.
CGACGACTTGAATTCGCGACGCTCGGCGACACCGTGAACGTGGCGAGCCGGCTGGAGGCGGCGACGCGCGGCCTCGGATGCCAGATCGTCGCCAGCGACGCTGTGGTATCGCGCGGCGAGGCCGGCATGAGAGGCGATTTCCGACGCGTTCCGGCACTCAGCCTGCGGGGTCGGGCGGCCCCGATCGACGTCTGGGTGGCGTAGCCGCAGCCAAGCCTCCATCAAGCTCCGTGTCTCAGCAGCCGCCCCGAATAGGTGTTGGTCGGACGATCGTCGCGCATCGTCACCTGGCCGTTGACCAGGATGTACTTGTAGCCTGAGGCCCGCTGCACGCGGCGCCATTCGCCGCCCGGCAGGTCGTGCGCGATCTCGTCGGGCAGGACCTTCAGCCCGTCATAGTCGTAGATCACGATGTCGGCCGGAGCGCCTTTCTTCAGCATGCCGCGGCCGCGGAAGCCCGCGACCTCGGCGGGCAGCGCCGACAGCCGCCAGTGCACCTCCTCGAGGCTCAGCATGCCGTGCTGGCGCACCACCTTGCAGATCGTCTCGGTCGGATAGCGGCCGGCGGTCAGGAACTTGGTATGGGCGCCGCCGTCCGACACGCCGAACAGGATGTAGGGATCGTCGACCAGCTCCTTCAGGTACTCGATGCTGCCATTGGGAGGTGCCGCAAAAAACTCGGTCTCGAGATTCTCCTCGACCGCCATGTCGAGCATGACGTCGACCGGATGCTTGCCCATCTTCTCGCCGGCATGGGCCAGCGTGTGGTCGAGCCACTTCCTGTTGCGCTCGGTCTTGGGCCCGACGATGGCGATCTGCGGCAGCGGGCCCGTTGCCGTGATCGGCAGGTTCTCGCGCAACTTCGCACGCCGCGCCGGATCGGCGAGCTTGGCCAGCCGCTCCTCGCGCGTGCCGGTCGTGGCGTCGCACCAGTCCTGCGAATCGTCGAACAGGTTCCAGTCTTCGAAGGTGAAAGTGAAGCCCGCATCGGTGGTGAGCCCCTGCCCGACGACGCGGATGCCGCGCTCGCGGCAGCTCTTCAGCCAGGCGAGCGCGCGCCGGTGAATCTCGGGCCGGTGATCGAAGGCCTGGATCACGTTCATGATCATGGGCCGACCGCTCAGGGTCGACAGCTCCTCGTAGAAGGCGCGGTCGGCCGAGTTGTCGCCCGAGATCAGCAGCATCTGCATGAAGCCTTCGTTGCGCTCGGCCAGCACCCGCGCGAGCTCCCGGCAGGTCTCGTCATGCATCACGTCGGTCGGCATCGGCGTGCCGTCATAGTCGCGCTGCACGGCCGACGGGCCGGTGGGCTTCATGCGCTGCGCCGACCAGCCGCAGGCGCCGGCATCCATCGCCTCGTTGAGCAGGCGGCGCAGCTCCGCATGCTGTTCCGGCGTCGGCATCTTGCCGGCCTTGGCCGCCTCGAAGCCCATCACCCAGATCAGCAGCGGGGAGACCGGAACATAGGGCAGGATGTTCACCGCCTTGGGCGCGGCCTCGACGCTGTCGAGGAATTCCGGGAACGTGACCCAGTTCCACGGCATCCCCTGCTGCATCGAGGCCATGGGGATGGCCTCGACGCGGGTCATCGACATCATGGCGCGCTCGCGCTCGGTGGGACGGACCGGCGCGAATCCGAAGCCGCAATTGCCGATCACCACCGAGGTGATGCCGTGCCACGAGGAGAGCGAGCAGTAGGGATCCCAGAACAGCTGCGCGTCGTAATGGGTGTGCAGGTCGACGAAGCCCGGCGCCACGATCAGCCCGCCGGCGTCGATGACGTCATCGGCCTCACTGGCCGCGATCTGGCCGATCCCGGCGATGCGGCCGTCCTTGATGCCGATGTCGCCGCGAAACCGCGGTAGCCGGCTGCCGTCGACGATCATCCCGCCGCGGATCACGCGATCGTAGCGCGCCATTGATTTCCTCCGGCTTTCCGGAAGCGTGCGGGCGCCCCGCCGGGTTGTCAACGCGCGCGGGTCGCGCCGCAGAACTCAGTTGCGCTTCGTCACCTGGATGAATCCGTTGTTGGTGTTGGGCCGGTAGCTCACATTGTAGTGGCCGCCCGCACCTACGGCATCACAGCTCGCGCCGGCAGTCTGCACGCGGCCGATCGTGTAAGTCGTCCAGGCGCTGCCCTTCGACATGTCGACGTCGAGCTGGAAGAGGAGGTTCGGCGAACTCTTCTGGGCGTTCTGGTACTGCCAGCAGATCCAGTTCCGATAGCCCGCCTGAAGCTTCATCGTCTTCCACTCGCCCTCGCCCCACTTGTAGCGATAGCTGATCGGCACCGATGTCTGATTATGAAGGCAGGCGCAGCCGTGAGTCGTCTGTTGCGCCGCAGCCGGCCGTGCGCCCGTAGACGCCAAGGCAACCATGGCGATCGCCACCACTCCCAATTTCATTCTGCTGCCCTCTCCCCCAATGCCGCCGCAGACTAGGATTACCTCCTTGGGACTGCAACCTTTCAAGGTGCCTGCTCAGCCTGCCTTCCGATGGCAATCGAAGGTGACCACGCGAGGCTGGTACGGAGCGGGAAGTGAAACGGCAGGGAAACTCGTCTTCGGCCAGGTGCCGTCGGCCAGATGACGGTCGATCACAGGGACGAGGAGCTGCAACACGATCCAGGCATGCAGTCGCACGCCTTCGGGCGTGCCGTGGATCGCATCGATGAACAGGTCCGGGTCGGAGGGCATCAGCTGGGCGACATCCAGGAAGTCGATCCGGTGTTCCCGCGCATACTTCTGCAGCACGCGGTTCTGGAACAGCGCCAGCCGCTCCAGGTCCCGGTAGCGGAGAGGCGCGTAGCCGTAGTTGAGATATTCCAGGATGAGGCGATGGCGCACCGGGTCGAGCACCATGCCGTCCGACACCAGCCACTTGAACGAGGCGATCGCCAGTTCAGCCCCCGCCTTCTCCGTTGTGGCCTCGATGCGGCCGAGGTCGGCCAGAATGATCGACAGATTCACCGGCAGGTCGTCGCGTGCCAGGTCGGGATCGCTCTGGTCGAGCCCTTTCGGCCAGACCAGCGTGTAGTCGGGCTTGAGCCATTCGCGCCCGTCCATAACCGGAGCGGTGCCCGCGCCCGCCGGGCCGGGGCCGGTCGGTCGAGGGTCATATTGGTCGATGAGGTTCTGCAGGCGCCGGGCCAGCGCGAAGGTGTAGCCCAGATGCTCCAGCACCTGCCCGAACAGACCCGGCGCCGGGCGCGCCATGATCGGCAAGTCGGAGCGACGCGGCGGAAGATCGGCTACCAGCGTCTTGAACTCGAACTGGTTGGCGCCTTCGTAATAGACGACGAGATCGGGCGCGAGCGGCGCCACCTCGTTGCGCATGATTGCCGCGATGTCGGGCGACCTGATGCTCTCACGCCCGGCGTTCAACACCTCGAACCTTAGGTCGAGCTTCTTCGCCGCCGCCCAGCGATTGAGCCAATAGCCGACGTGCTCGGGATACGAATAAAGGAAGTCGTGCGAACTCACCGTGGTCGAGGCGCCGATGAAGGCGATGCGGATCGTCTTCGGCTGGCGGGCGACCGGCACCGGCGGTCCGCGAAAGCCGTAAGCGTTCGTCACCAGCCCGATCGGCGTCGTCGTGTCGGGCAGAAAGCGGAAACGCGGCGAGGGGCTGCCGTCGGGCGGATCGTAGACGTAGATCTGCCCCGGCGCGTCCTTGAGATAGGGATGCGCGCAGGGATCGGGACCGACGAAGGCGCTGTTCCACGCCTTGAACATATCGGACCGGCGCGTGCCCTCCGTCACGCCGCTCGCCTCGACCCGCCGTATCAGGTCGGCCGCTGCTTGCGTCGTCGGATGGCGATTGGAAAGCGGGGGCGGATTTTCACCGAACCAGGCGCGCTGCACGCCCTCCGCGAGCGGAATCTCGCCCAGATGCTTCAAGGCGTCGCTCGGCGCTTCGGCGTCGAGCCAGCGCACCATTCCCTCGGCCGCCGCCGTGCACAGCACGATGGAAATCAAAACAAGCAGGGTGTTTTTCAAGATAGCCGGCACCGTCTCATTTTTTAGTACGTCTCGCGGGACGGCGCCATACTAGCAAGAGCGGCGTGCTATAGACTTACGGGGACCGCGCGGAGAGTAGAATGCAGTTTGGCTGGCTTACCCTTGCAATGTCGCCCTCGCCCGACGAGGACGGGGCCCGCATCGACGACATCGTGGCGCAGGCCTGCGAGGCCGAGCGGCTGGGCTTTTCCGACGTCTGGCTGACCGAGCATTATTTCACCGGCGAGAGCGTTTACTGCGATTCACTCATGTTCGCGGCGGCGCTGGCCATGAAGACCAGCAAGGTGCGGCTGGGCTTCGCCGTTGTGCAGACACCCTTTCATCATCCGGTGCGCCTTGCCGTTCAGCTGGCGCTGCTCGACAATCTCAGCAAGGGCCGCATCGACGTCGGCATCGGCAAGGGCACCGCCTACAACGAATACGAGTTCGTCGGCCACGGGCTGCGCAGCACCGACAGCCGCGAGCGCATGGAAGAGACAGTCGACATCCTGCAGCGCGCCTGGAGCGAGTCGCCGCTCGACTATGAGGGCCGCTTCCACAAGCTCCATGTGCCGGCGATCCGGCCGAAGCCCGTGCAGCAGCCCGGCCCGCCTCTCTGGCGCAGCGTGATCTCACCGGGCTCCTTCCGCGAGTGCGGCAAGCTCGGCATGCCTATCCTGACCGCGCGGCTTCCGGTCGAACGCATCAAGGAGCGCTGGGCGACCTACGCCGCCGGCATCGACGAAGGCGGCCACGATGCCGCGACCAAGGCGCGGCTGCTCGCCCGGAGCGCACTGTGGCGCAACGTATATGTCGGGGAGTCCGACGCCGAGGCTCAGGATGCGCTGGCTGCGCTGCTGGTCGAGACGCGTGCGCATATGATGCACGTGCGCGAAGCTTACAATCCCGCCGACTTCCAGCCCGAGCCCGCGACGCTCAATGCCTGGACCGATCCCAAAGTGCCGGACTCCGAGGCGGTGCCTTTCCTGCTGCGCACGGGCTGCCTCTACGGCTCGGCCAAACGGGTGCGCGAACAGGTCGCCGAGCTCCGCGACGTCGGCGTACAGCACCTGCTCTGCCAGACCGGCTTCGGCGCGATGAACCACGCCCAGAACCTCGCCTCGATGCGCCGCTTCGGCGAACAGGTGATGCCCGCCTTCGCCTGACACGGAACCCCTGCGGCCGGCGTCATCGCGAGCACCACCGTCCCCGTCCGCAAGCGGACAGACCAATACGCTGCCGCCGCCGATTGCTAAAGCTTTCCGGGGAGCAACGTGCGACGCCCGCCTGCCGATACCCAACCCCGGGTGCGGTTTGGCACCGAGCGTTCGCGTGCTTTGCCTGGAGAAGCACGTGAACCGAGCTGTTGAACACGTGCATAACCGGCTTTTGGCGACGTTGCCGGCCGCGGATCTAGCCGCTCTCAGACCGTTGCTCGAGTGGGTCGACCTCGAGGCACGGCAGGTGCTCGAAGCGCCGGGCCGACCGATCAAAGACGCCTATTTCATCGAGAGAGGCCTGGTTTCGGTCGTCGGCACCGCGGAGCCCGACCATCGCATCGAAGTCGGCATGGTCGGCCATGAAGGCATGACGGGACTGGGCGTCGTGCTGGGTGACGACCGTTCGGCCAATGAGACGCTGGTGCAGTCGGCCGGCAGTGCGCTGCGCATCAGCGCTGCGAACCTGCGCCAGGCGATGCTCGAAATCCCGCCACTCACCGCACTGCTCCTGCGCTATGCTCATGTCTTCCTGCTACAGGGCCATCAGACCGCGCTGGCGAATGGCCGCGGCAAGCTTGACGAGCGCCTCGCCCGCTGGCTTCTGATGTGGCATGACCGGTTGGGCAGCGACGAACTCGTCATCACTCACGAATTCCTGGCGCTGCTGCTCGGCGTGCGTCGCCAGGGCGTGACCGAAGCGCTGCATGCGCTCGAAGGCCTGGGATTGATCCGTGCGAGCCGCAGCCTGATCAGGATCGTCGACCGCGGCGGATTGCATATCACGGCCAACGGCTTCTACGGCGTTCCCGAAGCCGAGTACGAGCGCTCGATCGGCGTGTTGCCGCGGCCCGCGCCCTAGGCGCCTTCAGCTTCGCGAAAGGCGCCTACTTCGGGCAGTCGCCGATGCGCTTGCCGCTCAGTTCGCTCTTGCCCTTGACCGTCGTGCCGGACTTGTCCGCGGCCTCGAGCTGGCCCACCCCCTGGTAGCTCGTCTGCGTGTAGGTGATCTCGGCCCTGGCGGTGACACCCGGCACCTGGTCGTTCGGCGGACAGGTCAGCGTCGCGGCGAGCATGCCTGCCTTCTTGGCACCGGGCTCGTACTTGCACCCATGTTGCTTGATCTCGTCCGGGGTCGGGAACAGCAGGCGCTCGAGCTGTGCCTCGTCGGCCTTGAGGCAGACCTTCTTCGACGAGGGGGGCATCGGCTGCACGCCTTCCATCGTGGTCTTCTCCGTCGTTTCCCATTCACCCGCCTGGATGGCAGTCTGCGCACCGACAGGGGCGGCGACCAGCGACGAGACCAGCGAGACGACGGCGAAGGCCGACAGTCCGAACAACTTCATGAAAACTCCTGCGAGCGCGTGATCCGCAACCATAGTCGATAACGCTGCTCGGCGTCGCCTACTGCGGCAGGCTGTCGATCCAGCGACGCGCGGGCCCGATCTCGGCAAAGACCCGCATCGGGCGGTCGGCGGTGGCGAGAATTCCGAGCACGCGCGACACAAGCTCGGCCTTGTCCGGCGGCACGACGATGGCGAGTGCGCCCGGCGTCACGCCGGCAGCATGGCGGACGCGGATCTGTACGCCGATCGCCAGCATGTCTTCCGACGTCATGCTGGTTTCGCCGCGGGTGCAATCGAACAGCTTGCGGTAGGGAAGTGTTCCAGCCCCGTCCATCACGGCGAAGTAATTCTCAACCTCCGCCCTCGTGACATCGCCTTCGGCGATCGCGATCACGAGTCGTTGCTTGGAATCGAGGGTCCAGTGCAGCGGCATGGTCGGCGTTTGTGCCAGCCCTGCCGGCAAAGCGCCACAGAACACCGTGTATTCTCGTCAAATAAGGTCGGGCCACTTCGAAAGGAGTGCCTCGCCGAAGGCGTCGACCTGGGCCGCCATCGCGCGCTCGCCGGCGAAGGCCTGTGCCCGCGAGCCGGCTGGCAGAAGCGGCATGCGAACGCTTCTCGGGTCCAGCGCCATCAGGCAGGAAGTGGCATATTCATCGGCATCGACTGCATCGCGCACGCGCAGCATCAGCACGTCGCCTGAGACGTCGAGCGGCGCGGCGGGAGAAAGTGCCACCTCGAGGATCGCGATCCGGCGCACGCCAAGCGACCGCAACTCGTCGAGGCGTTCGACGAGAACCTGTCCCAGCGTCTCATGCCGCGCAAAAAAATCGGCATCGACGACCGGCGTGACGACGACGGAAAGTCGCTCCAGCAGCCTCTGCCCGAGCGCGCGGGCAATCAGCGGCGCCGTCCTGAGCGGCAGATGGGGCCACGGCGCGCTGCCCGAGGCAACGGGGACCACGACGGCGGCATTGCCGTCGAAACGGGAAGTGGCTTCCTGTCGGGTGAGATCGTCGAGCCAGACGCCACGCGGAGTGTTCATCGGCCACAGGGTAGCACGTGCTAGGATGGCTTCAATGAACCCGGTCATATCGGTCCTGCAGCGTATGGGTCGGCGCGCCACGACGCTGCTGCCCTTCTCGCTTCTGCTGGGGCTGCTGTTCCAGGATGTCGCCGCCGCGACACGGCCGCTGCTGCTGCCGCTCGCCGTGATCCTGCTGATGCTCGCTTTGGCGCGCGTCGACGGAGGACGTCTCCTGTCTCTCCTGCGCCGGCCCGGCCTCGCCATCGTCCTGGCGCTGCTCAACCTGATTGCCGTGCCCCTGGTCGTGTGGCCGGTCTGGCAGTCGCTCGGTCTGTGGCCGGGCCTGATCGCCGCCCTGTGCCTCAGCGCCATGGCGCCGGGCATCATCTCGGCCGCCACCACGGCCACCTTCCTGCGCCTCGATTCGTCGCTCGCCCTCCTGATCTCGCTGATCACCAACTTCCTGGTGCCCTTCACCCTGCCGCCGCTGGCGCTGTGGCTCCTTGGCTTCGATCTCAAGATCGGTCTCTTCGATCTCAGCCTGCGCCTGGGCATCATCGTGGCGCTGGCGCTCGCCGGCGCGATCGCCATCCGCCGCTGGCTGGGGCCACGCATTGCCGAGGCGGGGCCCACTCTCGATGGCGTATCGGTCGTGGTGCTGATGGTCTTCGCCATACCCCTGATGGATGGCGTCGTGGCGCGCGCCCTCCTGGAGCCCGTGAAGCTCGCGGGATTCATCGTCAGTGCGTTCGGAGGGATGATCCTGTGCAACCTCGTGATGGCCGCGGCCACCCTGCCGTTCCTCGACCGCCGCACGGCGCTCACCGCGGGCTACTGCTCGGGCGGGCGGCACAACGCCCTCCTGATGGCGGTCCTGCCGGTCACGGCCGATCCCGATATCTTCCTGTTCATCGCCGCCGTGCAGTTCCCGATCTACATGATGCCGATGCTGCTGCAGCCGCTGTACCGGCGCCTGCTGCCCCGCTGAGGTCTTTGTAACGAGTCGGTCCGGGGGACTTCACGGAACATCGCGAGCCTCGTGAACTTCCTGCCCGACAGATGGTCAACGCCGCGCGCTGACCTCGGCATGGAAGCCCTTCAGCAGGTCGAGCACGTCGAACACCGGAAGGCCGAGGACCTTCTCCAGCGTCGGCCTGTAAGGCGGCAGGTTGGTGCATTCGAGCACGAGGGCATCGACACCGGGATACCGCGCCACCAGATCGCGCCCTGCAGCCACGACCTCACGCTCGACCTGCGCACGGTCGAGCGTCGGCCCGTTGCGCAGGAAGGTGGCGGCAAAGGAACTGTCCTCGGGCAGGCCGATCACCGGCGTGTCTGCGGGCGCGCCGACCGCCGCGAAATGGGCAGGTGTCAGGTTCTTCGCCGAAGCGGTGATCACGCCGACGTTCTTTCCCTGGAGCCGATTGATGTGCAGCAGAGCCGAGGTCGCGACCGGCACGGGCGACACGACGGTGAGTTCGTCCTGGTAGAGCGCCAGGAATCCGCAGCTTGTCCCGATCCCGACCGCACCGTCCGCCGCCAGCGCCTCCGCATTCGCCTTCAGCGACGCCAGCACGCGCGGCCGGTCGGGATGCGCCGCCACGGCATCGGCCGGTCCGATGCCTTCCATCTTCCGGAAGATCACCGGGAAGTCGTACGACGCCGCATTCCCGACATCCCCCACGATCCGCGGAAACCGCGTGTCGAGCATCAGGATGCCGAGGGGTTTCTGCTTCATGTCTTCGGCGGCTCCGGCCACTTCTTCTGCTCAGCCCGCACGCTCTCGAACCATTTCGACAGGCGCATCACACCGGAATCGTCGAAGCGGCGGCCCGAGATCTGGAGGCCGATCGGCTTGCCCTCCGTCGTGTAGGCACAGTTGATCGAGGCGGCCGGCTGTTCGCTCATGTTGTACGGCATGGTGAAGGAGATGTGCTCCAGCGGGCGGTTGACGTCGTTGGTCGGCGTCTCCCATTCGGCGCGGTAAGTCGGCACCGGCGAGACCGGCGACAGGACGAAGTCGAAGGGCTGCGTGGCGCGCGTGGTGGCGGAGCGGATGGCCATGTAGTTGTTGACGCCGCGGATCACCTGGGCGCCGGAGACGTCGGCGCCGCCGCGACACCAGTCGGCAATGAAGGGCAGCACCTTCGCCTGCTTCGCATGGCTGAGCGCGGAGAAATCGACCCAGCTTCGCACCCGCCAGAACAGGTCCTGCAGGTGCAGCATCTCGGGCGAGAGGAAGGGTGCCACCGGCTCGATATGCGCGCCCGCGTCGTCGAACAGTTTTGCGGCGGCCTCGATCGCCTCCTTGACCTCGGGATCGACCGGCAGGCCGGAACCGGCGTCGAGATGCAGGCCGATCTTCAGGCCCTTCGGCGAAAGCGGCCCGGCGCTCCAGTCGATGTCGGCCGGTGGCAGATTCATGTGATCGCGCGTGTCGGGTTTCGACAACTCGGCCATCAGCAAAGCGGAGTCCGCGACGGTGCGCGTCATCGGCCCGATGGCGCGGCCGAAGAACGGCGGATCGACCGGCACGCGGCCCAGGCTGGGCTTCAGGGTGAAGATGCCGTTCCAGCTCGCCGGCAGGCGGACCGAACCGCCGATGTCGGTGCCGAGATGGAGCGGCCCATAACCGGCGGCGGCTGCCGCACCCGCGCCGGCACTGGAGCCGCCCGGATTCCACGATAGGTTCCACGGGTTGCGCGTCAGCGGATGGAAGGAGCTGCGACCCGACGAAAGCATGCCGTAGTCTGGCATCGTGGTCTTGGCGAGGATCACCGCGCCCGCCTCGCGCACCCGCGCGGCAGCCGGCGCGTCGGCCAACGCGGGCACCAAGGTGGTCGCCGCCGTGCCGAGCGGCACCGGCACGCCCATGGTGGGGATATTCTCCTTGATGGTGATCGGTACGCCGTCGAGCGCACCCTGCGGCGCCCCGTTTCGCCAGCGCGCCTCGGACGCTTGCGCAGCCTTGCGCGCGGCGCCGAAGTCCGGGGCATAAAGAGCCTTCAGCTTCGGCTCCCAGGCCTCGATGCGGGCAATCACGGCATCGGTTGCCTCGACGGGCGACAGAGCCTTGGATTTGTACGCGGCGAGCAGCTCGCCGGCAGTCATGTCATGCAATACGGTCATGGAAATGAAGGTACACGATTTTTGAGTGATGGATTTCGGGGAGGTTTCTCAATTCGGTTCCTTGCAAAACCCGCGCCCGGCTTGCCTTCGTTCGGACCCGAAATGCAGATAGACTGAAGCGATGGTTTATATCGAGCTTCTCATTGCTGTCGCCCTGATCTTCATCAATGGCGTCCTGGCAATGTCGGAGTTGGCCGTCGTCTCCGCGCGTCGGGGCAGGCTGAAGTCCATGGCCGATGGCGGCTCGCGGGGCGCTGCCGCGGCGTTGCGGCTGGCCGACGATCCCGGCCGCTTCCTCTCGACGGTGCAGATCGGCATCACGCTGGTCGGCATCCTGGCCGGCGCCTTCTCCGGCGCGACTCTCGGAGCGCGTCTCACGACGGTCCTCGTCGATACCGGCATGCCGGTGCGCTTCGCCGAGCCGCTGGCCTACGGCGGCGTCGTCGCCCTCATCACCTACCTGTCGCTGATCATCGGCGAACTCGTTCCCAAGCAGATCGCGCTGCGCAACGCCGAAGCCGTCGCGGCATCCGTCGCGCCCGCCATGGCGATGCTGGCGCGCATATCAGCCCCGCTGGTGTGGCTCCTCGATCTCTCGGGCAAGGCGATCCTCCGCCTGCTGGGCGGCCGGCAAAGCGGCGAGTCCTCGGTGACGGCCGAGGAAATCAGGGCGCTGGTCGCCGACGGCGAATCCTCGGGCGCCATCGAGCCGCGCGAGCGCGGGATGATCAGCGGCGTCATGCGCCTGGGTGACAGGTCGGCCCGTGCCGTGATGACGCCGCGCCACGACCTCGACATCGTCGACCTGTCGCTCGAACCGCAGGCGCTGCTTCAGACCGTCCAGTCGAGCGTCCATTCGCGACTGCCCGTCTGGGATCCGTCCGCGAACCACATCGGCGGCATCGTCCGCAAGAAAGACCTGCTGGACGCTTTCATCCGCGACGGCGCCGCCAACCCGCGCGACCACGTCAAGCCGGCGCCCATCATCCCCGATTCCATGAACGCGTTCGACGTTCTCGACACGCTCAAGAACTCACCCGCTCACATGGCTCTCGTGCAGGACGAGTACGGCGAGCTTCTTGGCATCGTGACGACCGCCGACATCCTCGAGGCGATAGTCGGCGCCTTCGAGACCGACGAGGGGCCGGCCAAACCGGAAGCGACGGAACGTGACGACGGCTCGTGGCTGGTGGCAGGCGGCATGCCGGCCGACGAGCTCATCGAGCTGCTGGGAATCCCGACGCAGAAGGCTGCCGATTTCCACACCGCTGCCGGCATGGTCCTCGCGGCGATGAGGCGGCTGCCCAAGGAAGGCGACACCGTCGATGTCGGGGGCTGGCGCTTCGAAGTCCTCGACATGGACGGTCGCCGTATCGACAAGCTGCTGGCGACGCGCGTGACGACGGTTCATCGGGCGGCGAACACCTGATCGTCAGCCTTTGCCGAGACCGCCCATCCGCTCCGCGATGATCTTGGTGAGCAACGGCGCGACAAACAGCACGACGAGCAACCTCACCGTCTGCATGGCCATCACGAACGACACATCGACGTTGGTCGAAGCCGCGATGATCGCGATCGAGTCGGCGCCGCCGGGGCTGGTGGCGAGATAGGCGGTCAGCGGATCGACGCCGGCGGCGAACACCATGAACGCCGCGACGCCGCCGCACAGCGCCAGCATGGCAAAGATACAGAGCAGGATACCGGGAAGCTGGCGCAGCACGTACATCAGCAGAGCGCGCGTGAAGCGCAGCCCGACGTTCCAGCCGACCAGCGCGTAGCAGCCGGCCAGGAGCCATGTCGGCAACTCGAGCCGCAGCCAGCCGAGATGGGTGAGCACGATGCCGCCGACCAGTGGCACCAGGAAGGCGCCCGCCGGAATGCGCCAGACGCGCGCGAGCCATGAGCCAACACCCGCCAGTGCCAGCGTCTCGACGAGCGGCAGCCAGGCGACCTCGGGGAACCACACGATGGCGTCGGGAGCGTGGACCGGGCCGCCGCCGAAGACCCGCGCCACCGCCGCCGCGATGACCGCGACCATGACGACGCGCAGATACTGCATGAAAGCCACCATGCGCATGTCGGCGCCGTAGGCCTCGGCCATGTAGGTCATCACCGAGGCGGCGCCCGGGCTCACGCCCCACAGCGCCGTCGTGCCGGGCAGTATCTGCCAGCGCGTCATCTGCCAGCCGACCCACGTGCTGGCCGCAACGACCGAGACGACGCCCGCGGTGAACAGCGCCCAATGTCCGAGGATGTCGCCGACGATCGTGAGCGGCACCATCATGGCGATCATGCTGCCGACGATGCCTTGCGCCGCACCGAACAGCGGCACGGGATAGTTCACCTTGCCGCCCCACGAGGCGAAGACGATGCCCGAGAGCAGCGGCCCCAGCATGAGCGCGGCAGGCGCATGCAGCCAAAGCAACGATGCCGTCACCGGCACGGTGATGGCGATCAGGAGCGGCCAGGCTGCAAGGTGCCGGGCGAAGGCCTTCACGCCCCGTCGTCCTGAGCGGAGCGCAGCGTAGTCGAAGGACCTCTTTTCG
>JABMNB010000506.1 GCA_013205335.1 Rhodospirillales bacterium | reverse complement strand
TTCTGTCTGACGTGCATCCGATAATTGGAGGCGACGCGCTCGACCGGATCGCGCAGGAAGGTAACGACGGATGCCGGGTGAAAGGCACCTATCCAGTGACGGATGGGTTTCTGGCTGCTGACCAGAAATCGCTGATCCCGAGGCGCTTCAGCCCGCAGCGCGGCGATCTTCTCAGGCGTCCGGATGTCGGACGCAAACGCATCGATGATGTTGCCGGACATCATGGTGGCGGTGGCGCCACTTTCCAAAGCATCCACGGTGGCCCGCTGCGCGGCGATCAGCGTGGCCGTATCGGCCCCATACTCGAAAATCTTGGTGGCAGTCGGCAGCGACGCCGACAGCATATGGCGCATCGACGTACCGGCGGCCTTGGGGATGTGGACGAACACGACATCATTGATTTTCGGTTCGAGGTCGCATCGGGACGCTTCCAGTCCGTTGTCGTCCTGGGGGACTGCCGCTGCCGAAGCAACGCGCGTCGCCAGGGCTCTTGGGGCGAACCATCGAGCGGGCCAAAACCTGTCGCTCATGGTCAAGAAGGGTCAGCTCGTTGAACGCGCATCAATCTGGCCGTTGGTTACATGTCGGTTTCAATTCACTAACAAAAGGCGGGGCTCAATTGAATTCATACTTTTGGCGCTGGCCCGATTTGCCTTGAGCCTATTGGGCCTAACCCCAAGCCTCGCCCTGCCTTCGACGATCTTCGTAGCGTCTCCCCGGCCCGGTGCATTTTTGCGGAAGAGTTTTCTCGAAACCCGGACAGGGAATGTGGCAGGCTCCCCGAGAGCGGAGAGAAACCCCGAGGCGCGACGTAATGCAGGCCTATCGCAGGACCGCGAGCGACAACGGCGACGAGCTCGGCCGGGCCATTCCCGGCGCCAATTTCCATTGTGTCGCCGATCTGGGCCGTTCGTTCGCAGGACGCTACTGGCATCTGCAGCTCGACTGGTTCGTGTTGAGCCGCCTGGAAGTCGACCAGTCCACCATCGTCACAACGGACGAGAGGGTGCCGGACTTCAGCGTCTGGCATCTCATGAGCGGTCGTTGCGAGGCGAACGGGCGGGACGTCGCCGCCAACGAGCTGGTCGAAGTGAGGTCCGGCGAAGGCGGCACCCTGCGGAGTGCCGACGGCGCACAGGTCACGACCTTCGGGCTGCAATCCTCGCTGTTCTCCGAGGCGCCGGAACTGGAGTTTCCTTTCGGCCCGTCGGTACCGCGTCCGAGCGGCCGCTGGCGCATGCCGTCGGCTGCTCCGCGTCACCACCTGGAGGCAATGACGCGCGTGGTATGGCAGCAGCTCGAGGAGCAGCCACAGCTTCTCGACTTCTCCGCCAACCGCATCGCGCTGAGCAATTCATTGCTCGAAGCCGTCGCGCCCCTGGCCGAGAGCGGCACGTTCCGGCCCGACCGTGCCTGCGTCGGGCGCCACAACAGAATCGTGATGCGTTTCGAACGCGCCATCGAGCAGGCGGACGATCACCCGCTCGACATGGGGGACCTGTGTCGCGAGGTCGGGACATCGCGGAGATCGCTGGAAGCGGTGGTGCGCGAAAGGACCGGCAAGTCGCCCTGGGAGTATCTGCGCTGGCGCCGCTTGTGGCGGGCGAGGGCGCTGCTGCAGCAGCCCGACCGACGCACGACAGTGACCGATGTCGCCTTCCAGCTTGGCTTCTGGCACCTCGGCCGCTTCGCCGCGGCCTATGCCTCTGCCTTCGGCGAGAAGCCGAGCGAGGCGTTGGCGCGTGCCCAGGGGCAGGGTTTGCACTGATCAGCACTTCTGCGCAAACTGGATAGCGCCGACCCGCCCAGGTGCCCATGCTGGGCCGCGAGGCAGGGCAAGGAGCGACACGCTTGGCATCACCGGTATCGTACGCAGGTCTGGTGGCCCTACGGCTCACCGGGTATGCCGCCCTGGCGGCAGCCAGTCGCGCATTGGCCCATCGGGCGAGCCCGCGAGCTGCGGCAGTTGCCGCCGGCATCGCCGCGGTCCTGGGCGGCCCGCTGATCGGCACGACCATCAGGTTCTGAGGCTGTCTCGGACCAACCATCACTCACCTCACGAGGAACGACCATGCCGGGACCGATCACCGTCTTCAGCGCGCGCAAGATCATCACCATGGATGCCGCCGTCGATGAGGCGACGCATGTCGCGGTACGTGACGGCATCATCATCGAGGTCGGCGATCTCGACGACTGCGCTGCCTGGGGACCTTACACGTTGGACAAACGCTTCGATGACGGCGTGCTGATGCCCGGCTTCATCGAGAGCCATGCCCACTTGCTCGAAGGACTCCTGTGGGCAAAGGCGGAGTATGCCGGGCCGGTGGACCGCCGCGACCCATCGGGCCGGTTGCGCAAGGGCATCAACAACGTGCCCGACCTGGTGCGCCGCCTGAAGGAAATCGAGGCGACCCTCGAGGATGGTGCGCGACCGTTGGTCGCCTGGGGCATAGACCCCTCGCTCAACGATCCGATTGCACCCATTACCCGCCACGACCTCGACAAGGTGTCGTCGACGCGCCCGATTTTCCTGCTGCATGCGAGCTGCCACATCGCCTATGTGAACTCCGCGACGTTGACGCTCGCCAACTATGCCGCCGTCACGGCGCCGGGCGTGCAGCGCGATCCGTCGGGCGAGCCGACCGGCGAACTGGACGAGTTGGCGGCGATGATGGCTGCCATCAAGGCGGTTGCCGCGGACCTCGTCGGCGGCTCGACCGATCCAGCCCAGTTCTACAACTTCGCCAGGGTGGCGCAGGCGCGCGGCGTGACGACCATCGTTGATGGCGGCAGTGGCACCTATTTCGAGCCCGCGTTCCTCGAGGCCGCGCTCGCGGCGACGGCGGCCGAAGATTTCCCCGCCCGGATCGTGGCTCATCACAATGGCATCACCGTGCCGACCGCCGAGGCGATGATCCGGTTTGCCGCCGCGCTCGAGGGCAAGGGCAACGACAAGCTCTCCTTTCAGGGACTCAAGATCGTGCTCGACGGATCCAACCAGGGGTTCACCGGCCGGCTGCGGCCGCCCGGCTATCTGGCGAGCGGCGCCAACGGCCTTTGGAATCGCGGCCCCGAGGAGCTCAGGACATTGGTTCCGGCGTTGCATAATGCCGGCTTGCAGATCGTGGCGCATTGCAACGCCGATCAGGCGGCCGAACTGTTCATCGAGGCGGTGGCCGTTGCGCAGGCGGCCCGGCCGCGCTTCGATCATCGGCATTTCATCGTGCACGGACAGCTTTTGGACGAGTCGCTGATGCGACGGATGGCGGCCCTCGGCATTCACGTCACCCTGTTCTCGAACCATCTCTACTATTGGGGCGAGTTCCATCGTGCCCACACGTTCGGCGCCTTTCGCGCCGGTGCCATGAATCCCGCCGCGACGGCTCTGCGGCTGGGCCTGGTTGCCGCCGCTCACAGCGACACGCCGGTATCGCCGGTCGATCCGCTCCTGACGCTGTGGTGCGCCGCCAATCGCGTCACTGCTTCAGGAAGGGTGTTGGGACCGCGCGAGCGCGTCGGCGTCCACGATGCATTGCGGATGATGACGTTCAACGCCGCGTGGCTGCTGCATCGCGATCATGAGGTCGGCAGCATTCGGGTCGGCAAGCGTGCCGACTTCGCAGCCCTTGCCCAGGACCCGCTGGCCATCGATCCGATGGCTTTGCGCGATATCGAGGTGCTGGGCACCGTCGTCGGCGGACGGGTGTTCGGGGCGAGGGCGTGAGGTCGATGACGCGCCTGCCCGTCACGGTGGTGGGCGGCTATCTCGGCGCCGGAAAGACGACGCTCCTCAATCGCCTTCTGGCCGACACGCAGGGCCGGCGGCTGGCGGTCCTTGTGAACGACTTCGGCGCGGTCAACATAGATGCCGGGCTGATCGCCAACCGGGACGGGGAGACGATCAGCCTCGTCAATGGCTGCGTCTGTTGTTCGATCGGCGACAATCTCGGCATGACGCTTTACGACCTGGCCGAACGACCTGACGGCCCCGAACACATCGTCATCGAGGCAAGCGGCGTGGCCGATCCCGCCCGCATCGCCGCCTATGCAGGATGCCATCCCAGCCTGGGGCTCGACGCGATCGTCGTCATGGCGGATGCGACGACGATCAGGGAGAGGGCGCGCGACAAATATGTCGGTGACGTCGTCCGCCAGCAACTCGCCGCGGCCGATCTGGTGCTGCTCAGCCGGACCGACCTGATCGATGTCGCGGAGTCGCATCGGGTGCGCGACTGGATCATGGCCGAGGTGCCGGGCGCGCGCGTGCAGGACGCACCGGCGATGGGCCGGCTTGCGCAGATCCTGCTGGTCGGCACCAAGGCGGCGGAGATCGACCCGTCGCCCGGTGCGCACGACAGCCTGTTCAGCTCGTGGCACGTCGGGAGTGCATTGCCGCTCGACGGGGCCGCGTTGCGATCGATGCTGGACGCGTTACCGCCCGCCGTGCTGCGTGCCAAGGGGATCGTCCAGCTTGCCGAGGCACCCGGCCGGCGCTTCGTGCTGCAACTCGTCGGACGTCGCTGGTCGCTGGAGCCGGAACCCCACCGGGAGAAGCTGGCGCTCGTGAGCCGCAGCGAGATCGTCGTGATCGGGCTGGCGGGCCAACTCGATCCGGAAGCCATGCAGGCGTTGTTCGCGCCTGTCCTGGCGGCCTGTCTTTCGCCGGCCGTCGAGGCCCTGTTGCGCTCGGAGACCAGGCCATGATCGCGGCTTCGAAGACGGGTGCGTCGCCTGCCAAGCATGGCGGAGCGGCATTGCTCGCTCTGGTCGGCGCGTCGCTTCCGATGAACCTCGACCCTGCGATCCACAACATCGCCGTCGTCGCGGCGGGTAATGCGCTTCATATGACCGGTGTGGAACGGTCGCTCGCGGCCAGCATCGGCACGCTCTGCATCGCCGCGACCATCCTGGCGACGGGTAGCCTAGGCGACCGGCTGGGGCGCAAGAGGATCATGCTGGCCGGCCTGGTGGTGACGCTGGCCGGCGGGATCGTCACGGCTCTGGCGCAGGACGCCGTTGTGTTCGCGCTCGGTCGATCGCTCTCCGGCGTGGGCTTTGCGGCGTCCTTCGGCCTTTCCTTTGCGTTGCTGCGATCGGTCGCGCCGCAGCCCGATGCGCTGGCCAAAGCCGTCGCGCGATGGCTTGCCCTGCAGACCCTGGGCATCGTCGTGCTGAGCATCGCTGGCGGCTATCTGGCGGGCGTGAGCTGGCGGGCGGCCTATCTGCTCGGTCCTGCCGTCGGTTTCCTGGCGCTGCTGTGGTGCTTGAAGGTGGTTCCGGAGGCGCGCGATCCGGATGCAGGCCGATTCGACGGCGTGGGCCTGATCCTGATCGCGCTGGGCCTGGTCGGCAGCCTGTACGGGGTGAGCAATGCGGCCTCGGCCGGCTGGTCGAGCACACACGTACTGGTGCCGCTGTCGGGTGGCCTGGTGCTGATCGCCGGGTTCGCGCTCTGGGAATGGCGGCTGGAGCGGCCGGCCTTTCCCATCCGTTCGTTCGCCGATCCGGAACTTCTGGCAGGTGCGGCCGCCGGCGTCGCTTTCAATATCGGCAACGCCGTGGTGGCCCTCCAGCTCTCGCTCCTCTGGCAGTACGTCTATCGGTTCACGCCGTTCGAGGTCAGCCTGGGGCAGCTTCCCTTCATCGTCGCCTGCATCGCGGCAGCGAGCTGGGCCGGCCGTCTGGTGGCGCGCGGCGTGTCGATGCGTCTTCTCGTGCCGGGTGGCCTGCTCGCCATGGCGGCCGCGCTCGCCGCCATGGCATTCGCCCGACAGGACACGCCGTACGTGCTGTTCGTGGTGCCGTTGCTGGCGGCTGGCGCCGGACTGATGCTTGCCCAAACGCCGACGGCCAATGTGTTCGTGGCCAAGCCTCCGCCGGCCCTCGTCGGCGCCATCGGCTCGTCGCGCACGGCCTTCGGCCAGCTGGGCTTCGCCCTCGGGCTCGCGCTCAGCTCGTCGATGATCTATGGATTCTTCTCGCCGCTGCTTCGCCAGCGTCTGCAACAGGCAGGCGCAACACCGGGTGAGCAGGCGCAGGCCATCGGCATCCTGCAGTCCTATGTGCAGGCTCACGGCACCGACGGATTCAATGCCGGACTGGTACACGAGGTGATCGCGAGCGGAACGTTGGCGTATCTGGCGAGCTATCGCATGACCATGCTGATTATGGCCGCTCTTGTTGCGCTGATCGCCCTGCTGTGTCTGTGGCTGCTGTCCCGCCGCACGGCGCACGGCGCGGTCAAGGGGAAGGCTGGTGCCGGGTGAGGGGATCGAACCCCCGACCTTCGGTTTACAAAACCGCTGCACTACCGCTGTGCTAACCCGGCCCTAGGCCTGCCTTCGACGGTTAAATAACCGAACTCCGCGACGGCCGCATCACTTCGGACGTTGGCGTGCCCATTCATAGGCCGCGACGGCGGCGGCGTTGGAAACGTTGAGAGAGGACAGGGCGTCGCTGGTGGGAATCGTTACCAGCCGGTCGCATTTCTCGGTGGTCAGGCGGCGCAGGCCTTCGCCTTCGGCGCCCAGCACGATGCAGGTCCGGCCCTTGAGGTCGAGGTCGCCGATGCGCGTATCGCCGCTTTCGGCAAGCCCGTAGGTCCAGAAACCGGCTTCCTTGAGCTGGTCGAGCGTTCGGGCGAGGTTGACGGCGCGCACCAGCGGCACGACTTCGAGCGCTCCTGAGGCGGACTTGGCAAGAGCGCCGGTATCGGACGGCGTATGGCGGTCGGTGACGATGACGCCGGCGGCGCCAAACGCCGCAGCCGAGCGCAGAATGGCGCCGACATTGTGCGGATCGCTGACCTGGTCGAGCGCCAGGACCAGGGCGTTTTCGCCGCAGCGCGCCAGGATGTCTTCGACGGCGGGGTCTTCCAGCGGCGCCACCAGGGCCGCGATACCCTGGTGGACGGAGCCGTTGGGCAGGCGCTGGTTCAGGTCCTCGCGCGACGTGATGGTCATGGCGGTCTTGCCGATCTCGGCGGTATGGGTGTCGGCCATCTCCTTTGTGGCGAACACGCGCTCGATGCGGCGGTCGGGATTGGCGAGGGCCGCGAGCACGGCATGACGGCCAAAAATCCATATGGACTGGCTGCCGGTGCGGGACTGGCGATGGGGACGATTCGGGCGAGGGCGCATGGCCAGCCTTGTATGGCGCGGAGCGCATGGGGGCAAATACTGCCTCTCGCCGGGATTTGGACTTGACGTAACCCATTGGATTTGCGAGCAACGCGCGCCCGTTTAAGGCGGGCCGAACAGGCTATATCTCGCGCATGTGCCGCAGGTTCGGAGGGGTGGCCGAGCGGTCAATGGCAGCAGACTGTAAATCTGCCGACTTCGCGTCTACGAAGGTTCGAATCCTTCCCCCTCCACCAGCGAATCATAGCGCGAGATTGGCTCTGTTT
>JABMNB010000505.1 GCA_013205335.1 Rhodospirillales bacterium | reverse complement strand
GATCGAATGGCCGGCCTGGTGTAGCTCGGCAACCTTGCAGCGCTCTTCAAGACTGAGCTGGTCGTATTGTTCGCCCATTGCAACACCCTAAGCTGGTGTTGCACTTCGTTTGTGAGTTCAGGGGGACCCTTCCTCAAGTAGGACAAAGGTCCCTCGCTTCGCTCGGGATGACAGTTTTTATTTAATCCGCAAAGCGACTCTTTGGTAGGCACATTCAGCGCGCGAGCTTCAGCGCCTCGTCGGCCTTGGCCTTGGCAGCGGCGTACTTTTCCTTGGCGAAGGACGCCCACTGCTGCTCCAGCTCGGCCTGGCGCGACGACTTTTCTTTGCCGCCGGAGAACGCCGCCTTGATCTCGGGCGACGCGGCCTGCGCCGCGGTGATCGGCATGGCGGCGATCAGGTCGCGCGCTTCCCTGGCCAGCGCGCGCGCCTGGGCATTGTCTTTCTTCGCCAGCGCCGCATCGACCTCATGCAGCACCTTGGTCACGGCCTTGAGCGGCTCGAGCTGGAAGGTGATGAGCTGGTCGAACAGCGTGTCGACGGCGGCGGTGCGCTTTTCCGACAGCTCGGCGTCGAAGGTCAGCAGCCCCTGCAGGTTCTTGTCCTTGAAGGGATTGGGATAGTCGGCCGGGGCCTTGGCGTAGGTCTCCGGGCGCACCGGCAGGCGGCGGATCGTCGGCTCGAGCAGCACTTCCTGGCCTTGGGGCGACAGCAGGAATTCGATGAAGGCTTCCGCGCCAGCCTTGTTCGGCGCGTTGGCGACGACGCCGATATTGGCCGGCACCAGCGTGGTCACCGATGGATAGACGAACTTCACGGGAAAGCCCGCGCCCTGCGAGGAGAATGCAAAGAAGTCGATCACGATGCCGTAGCCGACCTGGCCGGAGTTCACGGCTTCAGGCACGCCGAACGACCGGTCCGTCACCGTGCGCAGGTTTCCGGCGATCTCCTTGGTCGTGCGCCAGCCCTTGTCCCAACCTTCGCCCTGCAGGATCGTCTCGATCGTGAGATGCGTCGTGCCCGAGCGCGACGGCGCGGAAATCGACACATGGTCGAAGTAGGGCGCCTGCGCCAGATCCTGCCAGTCCTTGGGCGTCGGCAGCTTGTTGGCCTTCACGTAGCGCTCGTTCCACATGATGCCGTAGCCCGAGGCCGCGAAGCCGGAATAGAAGCCGTCCTTGTCGTTGACCGGATAGGACCCGACCTTCTCGGCGATGCCGGAGGCCTTGGGCTTGTAGGCCGACAACAGCTTCTTGCCCTTCAGCACTTCGAAGGCGTCGGGCGCGGAGGCCCAGAACAGGTCGACCTGGTTGTTGCCCTTGGTCTCCTCGATGAACTTCACGCCGGCGTTGGTATTGCGGTTCTGCACCTCGAGCATGGCGCCCGGCACGGTCTTCTCGAACACCTTTTTGATCGGGTCGGTAACGTCCTTGGAGAACGACGTGACGACCGTCACCTTGCCGGTCTGTGCAAAGCTCGCGCCGGAGGCGAGTACGAGAGCCAGGGCCGAACCGACGGCGAGGGCAGAGCGGCGGAACATGGTGTTTCTCTCCTGTGATTCTGATCAGGCTGCTTCTATGAAACTGTCGAGAACCTTCTTAGAGCCGGCTTTTTCAAATTCGATGTCGAGTTTGTTGCCATCGACGGCGATGATGAGCCCGTAGCCGAATTTCTGGTGGAATACGCGCTGGCCGATGCTGAGGTCGACCTTGTCGCCCTCGGTGGCGCGGCGGTCGTCGGCGGTCTCGTCGCGATAGCGCGTGCGCCGGCCTGTGACGCCGAGGCTCTCATATTCGAAGCCGCTCGCCTGGTCGCGCAGGCCGCCGTGATGGCCGGCGGAATAGGTGGCGTAGAGACCGGCGTCGCTGCTCTCGGCGAGCTGGCCGGGCGGCAACTCGCGCAGGAAGCGCGACGGGATGGCGGCCTGCCACTGGTTGAAAATGCGGCGGTTGGCGGCGAAGGATACGTAGGCCCGCTTGCGCGCCCGCGTCAGGCCGACATAGGCCAGCCGCCGCTCTTCCTCGAGGCCGGCGAGGCCCTTGTCGTCGAGCGCGCGCTGGTTGGGAAACAGGCCTTCCTCCCAGCCCGGCAGGAACACCGTGTCGAACTCGAGGCCCTTGGCGGCGTGCAGGGTCATCACGCTCACCATGTCGGTGTCGTCGCGCGACGCCATGTCGGTGAGCAGCGCCACGTGCTCCATGAAGGCGGGCAGGGAGTCGAATTCCTGCAGCGCGTTGGTGAGTTCCTTCAGATTCTCCAGCCGGCCTTCGGCCTCGGGCGAGCGGTCGATGCGCAGCATGTCGGTGTAGCCCGACTCGTCGAGGATGGTTTCGACCACCTCGACATGGCTCATGCCGTCGAGCATGGCCCGCCAGCGCTCGAAGTTGCGGATCAGGTCGCCCAGCGACTTGCGGGGGCGTGCCTTCAACTCGTCGGTCTCGAGGGCCCGGCGCGTCGCCTCGAACAGTGAGATCTTCTGCGTGCGCTGGATCAGCCGCAGGGTGCGCAGCGCAGATTCCCCCAGGCCCCGGCGCGGCGTGTTGTAGATCCGCTCGAAGGCGAGGTCGTCGTCGTGCTGGATGGTGACGCGGCAATAGGCCAGCGCGTCGCGGATTTCCTGACGCTCGTAGAAGCGGGGGCCGCCGATCACGCGATAGGGCAGGCCCATGGTGATGAAGCGTTCCTCGAATTCGCGGGTCTGGAAGCCGGCGCGCACCAGGATGGCGATCTGCGCCAGCTTGTGCTTGTCGCGCTGCAGCGCCTCGATCTCCTCGCCGATGGTGCGGGCTTCCTCGTCACCGTCCCAGACGCCGCGCAGCGAGATGCGCTCGCCTTCCTTGGTGTCGGTCCACAGCGTCTTTCCGAGGCGGCCCTCGTTGTGCGAAATAAGGTGGGAGGCGGCGGCCAGGATGTGCGGCGTCGAGCGGTAGTTGCGCTCCAGCCGGACGATGGTGGCGCCGGGAAAGTCCTTCTCGAAGCGCAGGATGTTGCCCACCTCGGCGCCGCGCCAGCCATAGATCGACTGGTCGTCGTCGCCGACGCAGCAGACGTCCTGCGTGCCCTGCGCCAGCAGCCGCAGCCAGAGATACTGCGCGACGTTGGTGTCCTGGTATTCGTCGACGAGGATGTGCCGGAAGCGGCCGTGGTAGATCGCCAGGATGTCGGGATGCTTCTGCCACAGGGTCACGCAGTGCATCACCAGGTCGCCGAAATCAACGGCGTTCACCTCGGCAAGTCGCTCCTGGTACTGCCGGTAGATGTCGGCCGCGCGGCCGTTGGCGAACTCGCCGGCGTCCTCGCCCGACACCTTCTCCGGCGTCAGCGCGCGATCCTTCCAGCGCTGGATGATTCCGGACAGGATTCTCGCCGGCCATTTCTTGTCGTCGATTCCCTCGGCTTGCAGGAGCTGCTTGATCAGTCGCGTCTGGTCGTCGGTGTCGAGGATCGTGAAATTGCTCTTGAGGCCGATCAGCTCGGCATGGCGGCGCAGCACGCGTACGCCGATCGCGTGGAAGGTTCCGAGCCACATCCCGTCGGCTGCGCCGCCGATCAGCTTCGCCACGCGGTCGAGCATTTCGCGCGCCGCCTTGTTGGTAAAGGTGACGGCCAGGATCTGCGACGTGCGGGCCTGGCCGGTG
>JABMNB010000504.1 GCA_013205335.1 Rhodospirillales bacterium | reverse complement strand
GTGTGGACAGTTATCTGATCCATAGGACGATAGCGGCGAGGGTGACGACGGCAAAGTAGTTGCGTGCGGTTTTCTCGAAGCGTGTGGCGACCCGTCGGAACTGCTTGAGCTTTGAGAAGCAGCACTCGATCAGATGACGCTGAGCATAGAGATGCTTGTCGATCGGGCATTTTTGGGCTCGCGACGGGTTGTTGGGAATGACCGCCTCGGCACCTTTTGCTGCGATACCCTGCCGTAGTCTGTCGCTGTCATAGGCTGTATCGCCCATTACGAAGTCGGCAGGCAGGCCTTCGATCAAAGCGTCGGCTTGAGGAGCGTCGCCTTTCTGGCCGGCCGTGAGGAGGAAGCGGACGGGGCAGCCAAGCCCGCGCACCGCCATATGGATCTTGGTACTCAGGCCGCCGCGGGATCGGCCGAGAGCCTGATCTTCAGACCCCCCTTTTTGGCGCCTGAAGCGTGCTGATGCGCGCGAATGATCGTCGAGTCGACGATCAGGTACTCGAAGTCCGGATCGTCCGACATGGCTTGGAACATTCGCTGCCAGACACCCTTGCGGCTCCAGCGGCTGAAGCGGCGAAAGACACTGTTCCATTCGCCGAACACCTCGGGCAGATCGCGCCACGGCGAGCCGGTGCGCACGATCCACAGCACTGCCTCCACGAACAGCCGGTTGTCGCGGCCCGAGGAGCCGCGCGTGCGCTCATCGCCGATGATGTGCGGCGATATCCTGGCCCATTGATCGTCTCGCAGGATCAGGCGGTTCAAAGCACTCAACGCTGCCTCCAAAAGACAGCTTTGAATCACAATCGATCAGCGAGCGGAATCCCTCAAGAGTCCACACCACCTAGAGCGTTATGAATTCTGAAGGAATCGAAAGGGGATTCCCTCGGGCTGCATGATCTGATTCAACCTTCTGGCTGGGTAGGAGGCCAGCCGGGATGGCGAAAGCTTATTCGTTGGATCTTCGAAAGCGTGTGGTCGAGGCGGTGGAACGCGATGGCTTGTCCTGTAACCAGGCGGCGGGGCGCTTCGAAGTTGCGATCAGCACGGCAATCGACTGGGTCAATCGGTATCGGCGGACCGGGAGCCTGGCGCCCGGGAAGATCGGCGGGCACCGGCCCAAGAAGCTGGTCGGCAAATATCGCGACTGGCTGCTGGTGCGCTGCCGGGAGCGCGAGTTCACTCTGCATGGGTTGGTCGGCGAACTCGCCGCTCGTGGTCTCAACGTGGACTATCGCGTGGTCTGTCCTTCGCAAGCGACCGGCGAGCTAGACAAGCTCGATCGCAACATCAACGACCGCGAGCATGAGAGAGCCGCGTCCCCGATTGCACGTCGTCGTATACGACGTCGATTCGGCATCTGTGCTTGCTGTCGCACCGGCTCGCGATGACCTCGAGATGTTGGACCCCACCAGGAGCTACAGTGTCCCGTAGATTCGGCCGGCAAGGTTGAGATCGGTCAACAGGCGGCCGCGCCCGCCCTTGAGGATCAGCGCACTCTGGCAATATTCCTTGATGATGCCGACGTCATGGACGGCCATGATCATGCCGCAGTGCTGGCGCCGCCCGAACAGCTCGTCGTGGCACTTGAGCTGAAAGCGCCGGTCGCCGACGAGGAGAACCTCGTCCATCAGGATGCATTCGAAATCCAGCGCCAGCGACAGGGAGAAGGCCAGCCGCATGGACATGCCCGACGAATAGAAGCGGGTCTGCCGGTACATGTGCTTGCCCAGCTCGGAGAAATCCGCGACGTAGTCGAAGACTTCCTTGAAGGGGAGGTTGTACAGCCGGCTGATGAAGCGGACGTTGTCGTAGCCGGTAAGCTCGCCGCCGTCGCCGGCGTCGAGCGCCAGCGGCCACGAAAGGCGCAGGCCGCGCCGCACCTCGCCTGTGGTCGGCAGCATCAGGCCGGAGAGAATCTTGATCAGCGTCGACTTGCCGGCACCGTTTGCGCCCAGGATGCCCATGCGCTGGCCGGCGCCGACCCGGAACGAGATGCCGTCGAGGGCGCGATGGGTCCCGAGCTCGGTCTCGAACTCCTTGCAGATATTAATCGCCTCGACGCAGCGCTCGGATTCGGGCGGCAAGTGGGGCTGGGCGGCAAGCGCATCGATCGCCATGCTAGCTGGCCGTCACTGCCGTCCGACCATCATGGCGACCAGCCACCATCCTATGGATCATTATGGCGTAGCGCGTCGGTGGCCACGATGCGCCAGAGGCGCCAGGTCATGTACGCCACCGCCACCGCGACAAGACACCAGATCACGCGCCAGGGATAGGCCGGGTAATCGGGCCGGCCGGGCGCGGCCACCCGTTCAAGGTAGATGTGCTGCCGCAGGGCTTCGACCCGCGCCGTCTCCACGGCGGTCATCGCGGCCATCAGGGCTTTCCCGGCGAACTCGCGCTCCAGCATCAGCCTTTCATATTCGGCGATGCGCGGCGCGATCGCCTGCGCGTCGCCGGCCAGCCGCTGGCGTTCCAGCACGATCTGGGCCTCGATGGCCGCCTGCTTGTTTCGCAGTTGCGCGATCTGCGGCGAACTCGCCGAGGCTTGCGTCAGTTCGTTGAGCTGCACGTTCGTCTGCGCCGCATCCAGCGACAGGCGGGCGATCGTCTGGAGCACGGCCAGGGTCGACTGGCTGGGGTCGATCAGGCGCTCCCGCTCGCGAAACCCGGTCAGCGCCGCCTGAGCGGCGAGAGTCCGTTCGCGCATACGATCGACTTCGGCATTGGCGAGCGACACCGCATCTTCGCGCGAACGCCGATTGAGGCGGTTGACAAGCATCTCCGCCGCATCCAGC
Organism: Rhodospirillales bacterium; assembly: GCA_013205335.1. GTDB lineage: Bacteria > Pseudomonadota > Alphaproteobacteria > Reyranellales > Reyranellaceae > Reyranella. Next base: position 2,874 of record JABMNB010000504.1, on the reverse strand, counting down.
AGCGACTCGGCAAGGCGCTGCGCATCCTGCGGCGCAAAGGCCTCGACCTTGAGCATGTTTACGCCGGTTGCGCTGTTGAAGCTGGCCGTGACCATGCGTTGATAGTGCTTGAAGAGGCCTTCCTCGGTGTTCGATTCGAACGGATTGGGAAACCGCCAGACCAGATCCCATCTCGGCTTGTCGTAGGCCCCCCGGAGATCGGCATTCCTTTCCAGCCATTGCATGGCATCCCGGGATTCCAGATAGTCCCGGACGATGAAGCCATCGTCGACCGCGCGCGCTACGCCACCGGTGGGCAGGAAGCTCGACGGAACGTTCAGGCCGAGAGAGAGCGAACGTCCGGGCGCCCGGAGCACAAAACTTGTTTCCGATTCGTAGCGATCGGCGGCGAGGATCCAGAAATAGCCCGCCGCCAGGCACACCGGCAGGACCACCAGCGCCAGAAGCGATCCAATGCCCCGGACACGCCACCGCCGCTTCGGCAAGGAGGTGGCTGGCGCCTGCGCCTCGCGCACCTGTGCCGGCGCCTCCTGGACGGGCGAAAGTCGCAGCAGCCGGGCGTAGGTCGCAAGTTGCGCGTTGGCGGGCATGGGCTAGTATAACTCACTTGCTGCGGGAGGGGCACCCTGTGACCGGACGCCTGCGGCGCGCACTCTCAATTCGCGCCGGCCCAATTCGCCGTCTCATGAATTCGCGCCGTCTCGGCACATATCGCAAAATAGGCACTGGGGTTGCATGGTCAATCTGGGCGGTTCCATGAACGCCGCGAGGCGCAGCTTCGGTGACCTGATGCCCCGATGGTATCACCGTGCGCAGCGTGCAACGGCGCCCCTGCGGGCGATCGTGGCTTGGTGGCCGATACGCCTGGTCATCTTCCTGCTGCCAACCCTCGTATGCGCGATCTATTATTACGCCATCGCCGCGGACCAGTATCAATCCGAGGCGCACTTCGTCGTTCGTTCCCAGGGTAAGCCTGACGCCTCGGGCGGTCTCTCCTTCCTGGTCCAGCTCGGGCTGGTGAAGTCCCAGGACGATTCCTTCATCGTCCAAGACTATATCGCCTCGAGGGATGCGCTGAAGGCCTTGGCCGCGGCAATTCCCCTGGCAGAATTGTATAATAGGGACGGTGCGGATTTTCTCGCCCGCTACCCGTCGATGCTTTTCGGCCCCACGAAAGAGCAATTCTATAAGTACTACAAGTACATGATCTCGGTCGTCCATACGGACAAGACGGGCATCACGGCCCTGAAAGCCGATGCCTTTCGGGCCGAGGATGCCCACCTGATCACGGAAACACTCCTGAAGCTGAGCGAAGATCTGGTCAACCAGATCAACCGGCGTCTGCAGAACGATGCCATTGCCAATAGCCTGGCGGAGCTGCAGACGGCCCAGGCACGCGTCATCGCCGCCCACACCGCGCTCACCGATTTCCGCAACAAGGAGATGATCGTCGATCCAAGACAAAGCGCAGTGGCGCTGGCTGAGCTGATCGCGCTGCTCTCCACGGAGCTGGCGACGGTGCAGGCCCAGCTTGCTGAACTCAAGAGTGGCTCGCCGGGCAGTCCGCAGATGGGGATCCTGCAGAGAAAGGCGGGAGCACTGGGCGAGCAGATTGCCGGGGAGCGCGGCAAGATCGCCGAGGACAAGGGGGGGCTGGCGGCACGCATCGCCACCTATGAACGGCTCGTGCTGGAGCGCGAGTTCGCCAACAGGATGCTGGGATCCGCCGAAGCGGAACTGGTTCGTGCGCGGGCGGAGGCGGCCCGCCAGCTCCTGTACCTCGAGCGGATCGTCGAGCCCAACCTTCCGGACTACGCAACCCAGCCTAGGCGGCTGCGCAAGGTGCTGACCGTCCTGGTGATCAACCTGCTGCTGGTTGGACTGGCGTGGCTGGCGTTTTCAGGGGTGAGAGAGCATGCGGCCGACGGGCGCTAGTGTCTTCAGCGGCTGGCGCATCCAGGCCCGAAACATCCATGCGCTCATGATTCGGGACCTCATGGCCCGTTTCGGCCGCGAGAATATCGGATTTGTCTGGTTCGTCATCGAGCCCATCCTTCTCAGCGTCGGCATCACCTGCGTCTGGCTCGTCTCCGGAATGGATCAGAAGTCCGGCGTAAAGATCGTAGAACTCGTCCTGACGGGATACCTCCCGCTCACCTTGTGGCGCCATATGACCGGCCCGATCACGCAGATCTTCCGCCAGAGCCGGTCGCTGCTTTACCATCGGCGGATCTCGCTTTTCGACCTGGTGTTCGCGCGACTCCTGCTCGAATTCCTGGGAGCTACCGTGGCGCTGCTGTTGTTCTTCGGGGCGCTGGTGATGACCGGCGCCATCGAGGGAATCCAGAGCATGGACTACTTCGTGCTCGGCTGGTTCATGATGGCGTGGAACGGCCTCGCCGGCGGCATGCTGATCGCCGTCGTGACCGAACGTTCCGAGACGGCCATGCGCTTCATTCCGCCCCTGCAATACGTCAACCTTCCACTGTCCGGCGCCTTCATCATGGTCGACTGGCTTCCGCCGGCGGCGCAAACGGCGATCATGTACCATCCCCACGTTCATTGTTACGAAGTCTTCCGGCGCGGATATTTCGGAGAGTTGCTGCCCACGCACTATGACATTCCATACTTCGTGGCTTTTACCTTCGTGATGACCTTTGCCGCGTTCGTGGCCGTGGCGCGCGTCCGGCCAAAAGTGCTGGTCTGAGGACACCAACTCGCCAATGGCCCAGCCTGGAAGGGCTCACCTGCGATGGAATGGCTAGCCCGGATGTCTCACGGAGTTGAGTAGCTTGGGTGGCTTCGAGGATGGCGCGTCGTTGCCGTTGATGATGCAGGTCTGGAGCGTTGTGGGGGGGGCGTCTGGGCGAGTTC
>JABMNB010000503.1 GCA_013205335.1 Rhodospirillales bacterium | reverse complement strand
GTCCAGGCGCGGGCTTCCTTGGGCCCGACCGTGAAGAAGGTCACGAGGTCGAGCAGCGCGTAGCCTGCGCGCACGACGCGGGCGAGGCCGGTCTCTGCGAGGCCGAGCGACGACAGATAGTCGCTCTGGTCCTCGGCCGGGAGCTGCGCCACCTCGGCCTCGATCGCGGCCGAGATCACCACCGATGGCATGCCGCGTGATTTCGCGAAGGCCTCGGCCTTGGCGCTGTGCGCGTTGCCAGTCGCGGCCGAGCTTTCCTCGACGTTCAGCACGTACATCATCGGCTTGGCGGTGATGAGCTGGAGCCGGGCAATCACCGCGCGCTCGTCGTCGGTGAGCTTGGCTTCACGGGCCGGCTTGCCGTCGCGCAGGGCGTCGAGCGCCTTCTTCACGACCGGTACTTCGGCGGTGGCCTCCTTGTCGCCGCCCTTGGCCTTCTTCTCGAGATTGGGCAGGCGCTTCTCAAGGCTGTCCATGTCGGCCAGCATCAGCTCGGTCTCGACGACCTCGGCGTCGCTCACCGGATCGACCTTGCCGCTCACGTGCGTGACGTCGCCATCCTCGAAGCAGCGCAGCACGTGGGCAATCGCATCGACCTCGCGGATGTTGCCGAGGAACTGGTTGCCGAGCCCCTCGCCGCGCGACGCGCCCTTCACCAGGCCGGCGATGTCGACGAACTCGAGCTGGGTGTTGATGATCTTGGCCGAGCCCGCGATGGCCGCGAGCCTGTCGAGCCGCGGATCGGGCACGGCCACGCGGCCGACATTGGGCTCGATCGTGCAGAACGGATAGTTGGCCGCCTGCGCCGCCTGTGTGGCGGTCAGCGCATTGAACAGGGTCGACTTGCCGACATTGGGCAGCCCGACGATTCCGCAGTTGAAACCCATGATCTACTCTTTGCTGTCCAGGCCCCTGGTGTCGAGGCGGGCCGGAAGGTCGGGAGGCGGCGCGAGATGCGCCACCCGGCTCATGTATTTCTCGTCGCCCTTGGCGCCGCCTTCTACCAGCAGCGCCGACTCCTCGGCCAGCGCGCTCAAGACCTTGGGCAGCCAGCCGTCCCTGGAGTCGCGCTCGTCGCGTTCGAAGTCGCGCAGCACCCAGTGCAGCACCAGGTCCTTGTGGCCGGGATGGCCGATGCCGATGCGAACCCGGCGATAGTCCTTGCCGACATGGGCGTCGATGTCGCGCAGGCCGTTATGCCCGCCGGCGCCGCCGCCCTTCTTCATACGCACCCGTCCGGGCGCGATGTCGAGCTCGTCGTGGAAGACGACCAGCCGGTCGAGCGGAACCTTGAGGAAGCGCACCGCCTCGCCCACGGTCTTGCTCGATTCGTTCATGAACGTCATGGGTTTCAGGGCGATGACGCGCTCGCCGCCGAGATGGCCTTCGGCCACCTCGCCATTGAAGCGCGCTCGCCACGGGGAGAAGACACGGCGGCGGACGATCTCGTCCACCGCCATGAATCCCACGTTGTGCCGGTGCCCCGCATAGCGCGGCCCGGGGTTGCCGAGCCCGACCAGCAGAAGCATCGACGGAGCTGAGCCTTCGCCCGCCCGTTACTTCTTCGCCGGAGCGGGAGCCTTGCCACCCGCTGCCGGAGCCGCACCCGCCGCCGGGGCCGCACCCGCCGCCGGCGCAGCGCCGTCGGCCGGGGCCGCATCCGTCGCAGCTGCTTCGCGCGCCACGGTCGGGGCGGCGATCGACGCCACGGTGGCGTCCTTGTCGCGAGTCACGACGCGGACGCCCTCGGGAATCGCCAAGGTCGATATATGGATTGAATGGCCGATCTCGAGACCGGTCAGATCGACCTCGAAATACTCCGGAATGGAGCTGGCCTTGGTGCGCACGGTGATCTCGTGCAGCACGACGTTGAGCACGCCGCCGCGCTTGATGCCGGGTGACGCAATCTCATTGCGGAAGTGCACGGGCACCTGCACGGAGATGACCGACTCCGGGCCGATGCGCAGGAAGTCGAGATGGAGAGGCTTGTCCGTCACCGGATCGACCTGCACGTCGCGCGGCAGGACGTCGTAGTCCTTGCCATCGACGGCGATCTTCATGAGGTGATTGAAGTAGCCTTGCTTGTGCAGTTCGCGCTCGATCGTCTTCGGCTCGACGGCGATCATGACGGGAGGCTGCTTGTCGCCGTAGATCACGGCGGGAATCAGTCCATCGCGACGACTGGAACGGGCGCCCCCTTTGCCGGCCCGATCTCTCATCTTCGCGACGACTTTGGTCGTCTCTGCCATCT
>JABMNB010000502.1 GCA_013205335.1 Rhodospirillales bacterium | reverse complement strand
TGCCGGTGGCACTGGTCGCCGCGCTCCTGTCCTTCTCCGATACGATGATCACTGCCCGCGCTTTCGGGGCACGCCATGGCACACGCGTCGATGCCGACCAGGAACTGCTGGGCATCGGCACCGCCAACCTGGTCTCTGGCCTGACACAAGGGCTGCCGATCAGCGCCAGCGACACACGCACCGCCGTCGCCGAAGCGGCGGGCAGCCGGACGCAGGTCACCATGGTCATCGCGGCCGCCATCGTGGCCGGCGTCACGCTCTGGTTGGCCGATCTCCTCTACTACCTGCCGACGGCGGCCCTGGGCGGCATCCTGATCGCCTCGGCATGGGGCCTCTGCGACCCGGGCGAGTTCAGCCGGCTCTGGCGCTTTCGCGGCAGCGACCTCGCCGCCGCCCTGCTGACGATGGCGGGTGTCGTGGCGCTGGGGGTCATGGAAGGCATCCTGGTCGGCGTGGTTTTCTCGTTGGTCCTGCTGCTGCGCGCACTGGCCTTCCCGCCCGATGCCGCGCTGGGTCGCACGCCCGATGGCGGCTGGCACGACCTCGCCCATCGCGCCGACGCCGTCATGGTGCCGGGCCTGCTGGTCTACCGCTTCTCCGCGCCGCTTTTCTTCGCCAACTGCGAGCTGTTCCGCGAGCGTATCGAGGCACGCATCGCTGCCGCGCCGCATCCGGTGAGCCGGGTCGTGGTCGACGGGGCGGCGATCCACGATATCGACCTGATGGCCTGCGACCTGCTCGTCGAACTGGAGCGTGAGCTGCACGCGAAGGGCATCACGCTGGCGTTCGGCAATCTGCGCGATCGCGTGAGACGCGACATCGAGCGCGGACTCCAGCTCGCCGCAGGAGAAGGCGAGGGCGACATCGTCTATCCGACAGTCGCTGCTGCGGTCGCTCCTGCTTGCGTGGCAACCGTGGAGCGCCACGAATAGCATATGAACTTCCGAGACGGAGAATCGTGGCAAGCAATGCCCTGCTCGGCAAACTCATGTTGCTCATTCAACGGGAAGAGGCCCGGGAGTATTTCGCCAGCCTTCCATTTTTCCAATTATTAAATGCGTTGATATTTACAGACAACGCGCAACCCCTTAAGTCCTACATTCTGCGGTTGCAGTAAGAAGACAACTTGGGGGTAGAAATATGTCTACTGGAAAGACAGCGATGATCGCTGCTCTGATGATGGGACTTGCTGGTTGCGCGGGCCGCGCACCGGCGCCTGTCGCCGTGGTGCAAGCGCAGGATCGCTTCATGGACTGCGCCGCAATCAACGCGGAAGTCAAGGCGAACAACCAGCGGATCTCGGAGCTGGGATCAGAAGAGGGCAAGAAGGTTGCCCAGAACGTGATCGTTGGCGCTGCCGGCGTCATCATTCCGATATTGTGGTTCGGAATGGATTTCCAGAATGCCGCCGGCAAGGAGGTCGCCGCGCTTCAGTCGCGTCAGCAATATCTCGCTACGCTGGCCGAGCAAAGATGTGGCGCCGTAGTGCCGCTCCCGATCCAGTCGATTCCGGACGCGCCCCCGGTCCCGTCCGCGCCTGCGCCTGTCGCCGCCCCTGTTCCGTCTCAGCCAGTACCCGCCGTCGTGCCAGCGGCGGCACCTGTACCGGCTAGGGGCCGAAGTTCATGTCGGTGAGGCGCAGTGTAGCGGCCGGCAGGTTCGAGCCCTCGAACACGCCGTCCAACATGTAGGAGCGGTCCGCCGCCAGAGCGACCTCGAGCAGCGTGCCGGTGAAGCAGGAGCCGGGCTCGACCAGTGCGATCAGGCTGCGCGAACTCACGTCGAGCCGCTTCAGGGTGCGCTTCCAATAGAGCACGATCTCGCGGACCAGCCAGTTGCCGGCATTCTGGGCAAGCACGGCGTCATAAGCCTCGACCAGCGCCGCATCGCCCTGGCTGGTGAGCACCCAGGTGCCGATCTCGGTCTCGTTGAGGCGCAGATGCATCATCGCATCGTCGAACTCGCGGGCGAGCGCCAGGGGCCAGAAGGCGGCGCCGGCCGCGTGCACGTCTTCGGGCGGCGCGGAGGAGGGGCCGTTGAGGCGGAACTTCGCCGAACGGCCGTCGCGGTCGATCTCGACGGTGAGGTTGGCGTAGCGAAGCGTGTCGCCGTCGATCTGGCGTTCGACCGTCGGCAGCGCGATGCCCTTGGCATCCTTCGGTCGCGACGACTTCCCAGCGACCTCCTCGGCAATCTTCTGGGTTTGCTCGACCAGCTTCGAAGGTGGGATGAGCTGGTCGACCAGACGCCACTCGCGCGCCCGCTTGCCGCGCAGGCCCTCGGCCGTGGTGCAGAAGAAGTCGGCATGGTCGCGGCGGACCATGCGCTTGTCGACCAGGCGGGTCAGGCCGCCGGTGCCGGGCAGCACCGCCAGCAGCGGCAGTTCCGGCAGCGACACCGCGCTCGATCCGTCATCGGCCAGCATGATCTGCTCGCAGGCCAGCGCCAGCTCGTAACCGCCGCCGGCGGCGATGCCGTTGATCGAGCAGATGTAAGTCTGGCCGGAGTGCGTGCTGGCGTCTTCGATGGCCAGCCGCGTCTCGTTGGTGAACTTGCAGAAGTTGACCTTGTGATCGTGGGTCGAGAGGCCAAGCATGTTGATGTTGGCGCCGGAGCAGAAGATGCGGTCGCGCTGCGAACGGATCACGACGGCGCCGATCTCGGGATGCTCGAAGCGCAGCCGTTGCACGGCGTCGGCCAGCTCGATGTCGACACCCAGATCGTAGGAGTTGAGCTTCAGCTTGTAGCCGGGCTGCAGGCCGCCCTCTTCGTTCACGTCCATCGTGAGATAGGCGACGCCGTTCTCGGTGCTGAGCTTCCAGTGCTTGTAACGGGAGGGCTCGGTGCGGAAGTCGATGGGCGCGGCGGCGGGGTCCATAGGCATCCCTATTTCTGTAATTCGGTACTGAATTACCTATTTACTTTTCCCGGTGCAAGGTCATTCTCTCCCCAGACATGGTTGCGATCCGCCCCGCCCAAGCCACTGATCTCACTGCTATTTCCGCGCTGGACGCGCGGCTGACCGGATCGGACAAGCCCGATTACTGGCGCGAAAGGTTCGCGCCCGACCGCCATTTCCTGGTCGCCGAAACCGCCAGGGGAGCGCTGGCCGGCTTCATCGCCGGCGAGATTCGCGCCTGGGAGTTCGGCCAGCCGGCTGCCGGCTGGGTCTTCGCCATCCAGGTCGATCCGAAAACGCGCCTCAAAGGTGTGGGCAGCGCGCTGTTCGAGGCGCTGGCCGCGCGCTTCAAGGCACAGGGTGTGACGCGCGTGCGCACCCTGGTTGATCGCAAGGACCATCTGATCCTCTCCTTCTTCCGCGCCCAGGGCATGACCGCGGGCCCGTCGCTGCAACTCGACAAGGAACTCCCGTGAGGAGCGGAAGGTGAAGCTTCAGACGGCCACGCGGCTGGGTCTCTACGCTGTCCTGGAACTGGCGCGCGACCCGACGCGCACGCTCTCCGCCGCCGACCTCGCCGACCGGTTCGGCGTCTCGACGCATTCGCTCGCCAAGGTTCTGGGCACGCTTTCCGCCGCCGGTTTGGTGCAAGGCGGCCGAGGCGCCTCAGGCGGCTACCGCTTCACCGGCAACCGCCGCCGCATTACGCTGATGGACATCGTCGCCCTGTTCGAACCCGCGCCGGGCAACCGCGCCAAGGAGGCGGGCGAGGACACGGAGATCGGCGCCGCGTTGCAACGGATACTGACCGAGATCGACGAAATCGCCGAGGCCACGTTGCGGTCCGTCAGCCTGGAGACGTTGCTCGGGTCATCGCACGTTGGCTGATCTTCGACGACAGAGGCCGATGAAAATACAACTATAGATAGCTTGAGTATTGTAGCTGCAACTATAGAGTATCGGCTCATGACATTCGAAGAAGCCCTTCAGATCGCCCAAGGCTCACCCTCACCCGATGAGCGCTTCATCGAAGCCTGCACGGTCGTAGCAACTGCCTTGGAATCAAAAGCAGACTATAAGGTCGAAGCGTTTGTCAGTCGTGGCATCGGGTATGCGATGGGGCAGCAGTACGCAAGAGCATTGAGCGATCTGGACGAGGCCGTTCGCCTGAATCCGACATTCGATCGAGCGTACGTCACTCGCGCCACGGTGTATTCGATGCTTCGCGAAGATCAGATGGCCTTGTCCGACTTTGATCGATCTATCGATCTCAATCCGACGAACCCGATCGCCTACGTAGGCCGAGGCCAACTATTCAGGCGTCTGGGAATGATCGACAAGGCAATTGCCGATGTCGGGATGGCACGCGCGTTTGATGAAGGGAATCCTCATTTCGAGCGCCTCTGGGACCAACTGCTAGACGAATCTTTGACAGCAACCACTCGACCGAACTGACTGGCTGGCGTCGCGGAACTATCATGCGGCGAAAGAGCAAAGCGACAGGGCGCTCCGTCAGCCTGGAGACGATGCTCAAGAATCCGATGTGAAGAGTGTCCATGCTTGTCCGTCTGCTGTGGCTCGCCACTCTGTTGCTTCCCTGTCCTGCGTTAGCGCAGGCGGTTGGTGAGGCGCCGAAGACCTGCGTGCCAAAGGGTGCGCTCAATCCCACCTATGAAAGCGAAAGCGAAACGATCGAATGGCCGCAGGAGGCGCAGCGGCTCAGGGCCGACGTGCCGAGCGTTTCACGTCAGGGCGATCGGCTGCGGCTCGCGATCGATGGCGGCACGGCGATCGAGCTGCAGGACTGCCCCTATGGCGACGCGGGTTACCAGTATCTCTACGAGCGCTACGACGATCCCGGCCGCTTCTATGTCGTGCGGACGCCCGGTGTCGACGATTTCGTCTGGACGCTGGTGATGAAGCGCACGGGCCGGCTGTTCACGGTCCATGGCGCACCGGTCTGGGCGTCGGACAAGACGCGGTTCCTGACGGTGGCCTGCTCGCTCCAGCCGGCGCGCGGCACTTTGTCGATCTACGCGCCCTCGGGCGATGGGCCCGCGACCGACGCAGCGTTCGAGTTGCCCTGCGCGACCGAGAGCTGCTCGGCGCGCTGGGACTTCCAGTCGTGGATCTCGATCGCCTGTACACCGCGCGACGACACCGCGAGGAAGGGCCAAGAGTTCGTCTTGATGCGCGGTAACGACGGCAAGTGGAACAGGTTCGGGCGTTGAGGTCAGCGCGATCGAGTAAACACCACAAAGTCCGTCGTCCTGAGCGAAGCCGCCCGCAGGGCGGCGCAGTCGAAGGACCTTTTTTCCGGCGCACTGTGTGTCGAAGCGAAAACAGGTCCTTCGACTACGCGCCTGCGGCGCTGCGCTCAGGACGACAGGACTTTCTGTCCGGCTTTACTCGCCCCTTACGCCTTATCCCACCCATCGCGCGTCTGCGGCAGCTTCTTCTTGAGCAGCGCGCCGGCCACGACGTTGCGCAGCACTTCCGCCGTGCCGCCGCCGATGGTGAACATGCGGACGTCACGGGCCATGCGCTCGAGCGGCAGTTCGCGGCTGTAGCCGCGGGCGCCGAAGAACTGCAGCGCCTCGTTCACGATCTGGATGGCGCTCTCCGAGGTGAAGACCTTGGCCTGCGCGGCCATCAGCATGTCGGGGAAACCGCCTTCGCCCGAGCGCGCGGCGTTGTAGACCAGCGCCCGCGCCGCCGAGAGTTTTATGGACATGTCGGCCAGCTTCCACTGCAGGCCCTGGAACTCGTTGATCGGCCGGCCGAACTGGTGGCGCGTCTCCGACCAGTCGAGCGCCAGCTGATAGGCGCCCTCGGCGATGCCGAGCGCCACGGTGGCGGCGCCGACGCGCTGGCTGTTGTAGGCCGTCATCAGGTCGGCGAAACCCTTCTTCAGGCCGCGCGGCGGGATCACCAGCGCCGACGGCGGCACGTCCATGTCCTCGAGGTCGATCACCGCCTCCGGGATGCCGCGCAGACCCATGGTCGGCTCGCGCTTGGTGATCTTGAGGCCCTTGGTCTCGTCGCGGATGGCGAGGAAGCCGCCGATGCCCTCGAACGTGCCCTTCTCGTCGTAGACCTTGGCGAAGATCAGGTGCAGCCGGGAGACGCCGCCACCGGTGATCCAGTGCTTGCGGCCGTTCAGGACGTAGCGGTTGCCCTTCTTGTCGGCGCGCGTGGTCATGCCGTTGGCGTCGGAGCCGGCATCGGGCTCGGTGATGCAGATCGCGGGTTTGTCGCCGGACAGGACCATGTCGGCGCACATCTTCTTCTGCTCTTCGGAGCCATAGGCCATGACCGCACTGATAGCGCCCATGTTGGTCTCGACGGCGATGCGGCCGGTGACGGCGCAGGCGGAGGACAGCGCCTCGATGGCGAGCACGGCGTCGAGCCAGCCCTTGCCCTGGCCGCCATACTGGGTGGGGATCGTCATGCCGACCAGCTTGGCGTCCTTCAGCAATTCGACATTGTCCCAGGGATACTGCTCGGTGCGGTCGACTTCGGCGGCGCGTTCGGCGACGGGGCCGGCGGCAAGTTCGCGTGCACGTGCCTGGAGGTTGAGCTGATCGGGCGACAGGGCGGACGGGTTCATGGACGGCGGACCTCAGGAAATATCGATAGTGAAGATGGCGAGCGACGCGCTTCGGCCGCGGACCGCGGTGCTGCCGAGCGGCTTGAACACGAACTCGGTGCCGCAGCCGGCGCGCGTCGTCTCGGAGACCAGAATGCTCGTGCGGTGATCCTTGTTCAACTTTTCGAGGCGCGAGGCGAGGTTCACCGTGTCGCCTAGCAATGTGAAGCTCAGCCGCTGGCCGGCGCCGACGGATCCGCCGATGACGGCGCCGGTGCTGATCCCGATCCGGGTGACGAAGGCGACCTTCGCCTCGCCAAACCGGCGGCCTGCCACGGCGCGCTGGATGTCGATCGCGGCCCGGATGGCTGCCGACGCGTGGCCTGGACAGGCCAGCGGCATGTTGAAAGAGGCGAAGATTCCGTCGCCGATGAAGGTGTTCACGACGCCGCCATGCGCACGGATCGGACCGAGGACTGTCTCGAGGTATTCGTTCAGGGCGCCGATGAGTTGGTCCGGCGGCAGCGTTTCTGCGATCGTCGTGAATCCCGAAACATCGGTGAACAGGATCGTCGCGTCGCGGGTCTCACCGGCCAGCACCCCGTTGCCGCCGCCTTGCAGGATGGCCGAGGCGACGTTCTCGTCGACATAGCGGCCGAACGTCTCGCGGATCCGCTCGCGTTCGCGCAAGCCCTCGACCATGGAATTGAACTGGCCCGTCAGTTCCCCGACCTCGTCATTCGACGTGACCGGGACGCGCACCGACATGTCTCCCTGGGCGACCGTCGACATGGCGCGCGACAGGATGCGGATGGGACGCAGCAGCGAACGCCAGATGAAGTAGACCGAGACCGCGACGCCCATCAGCGCGATCGCCACGTCGGTCGCGATCTCGAACTGCAGCTTCTTGCCGTCGTAGGACAGGAGGTCGATGATGACGGCCGTCAGAGGAGCCAGGGACATGACCAATAGTGCCATGCCGAGTTTCAGGCGGTAGCGGCCGAAGAACAGCGACAGGTTCCGTCCAGTGCGCTCGAAGATGAAGCCGCAGAGTTCGCCGAGATAGTCGCTGATGACGAAGTAGATGTAGGTGAAATAGAAAAACGGCAGCAGCAGGCACAGCGCCACGTTATCGGCCAGTGTCTGGGTGGGCAGGGCGCGGAGAGTCTCATCCGGCCAGAGGTACGGCGCCGCCACCCGAAAGCCCACCATCGCCAGCGCGAGCAAAGCCACGCGCGCGGCGGTCAGGACGGGAAGCTGCGTGATCCGGCGCTCCATATCCTCGAACCGTCGTCGTCCCGACAGATACTCTTCGATCGGTATGAACAGGCGCCGGCAGACCAGGGCATTGACGCCCAACAGCAGGAAGAGTCCGATGGCGATCGACCGCGGCGCGTAGGCCCATGCATCCGCGAAGGCCACGAAGACCGTGGTGAAGATGATGTCGACCCCGGCTGCCGAGACCGCTCGCAGCAGGTACCGCCGTCGCAGGGCGCCGATCTCAGCCGCGGTGGCGATGGTGGTGCTGTCGCCTGGCGTCGTCACAGAGGCGATCCTACGCGATAGACCACGATGCCGTCATGATGACCGCGCACGTCGGTCGTGCCCAGCCGTTCGCAGAAAGCCTCCGCGCCCGCCGCCGCCACAGTGCTCTCCGCAGCGAGGATGCGGGTGCCGAATTTCTTGTTGAGCTGCTCGATACGCGAGGCGACATTCACGGCATCTCCGAGCAGCGTGTAGGTGAGGCGATTGTCGGTCCCGATGGTGACGCCGATCACCGGGCCCGTGTTGATGCCGATGCGCGTGTGCAGGACGAGGTCGCGGGCAAAGTGGGCCTCCTCGAGCGCTTTCTGTATGTCGATCGCCGCGGCGATCGCGGCCGCTGCGTGGTTCGCCAGCGGCCGCGGCAGGTTGAAGCTCGCGAAGAGCCCATCGCCGATGAAGCTGTTGACGATGCCACCGTGACGCTGGATCACCGGAACGATGGTGCCGAGGTAGGCATTCAGGACGGCGGCCACCTCTGTGGGCGCGGTACTTTCCGACAGGGTGGTGAAGCCTTCGATGTCGGTGAACATCAGCGTGGCTTCGGCCGTTGTGTCGATGCCGCGGCCGGTATTGCCGCGGTTCGACATGATCGAGGCGGCGACCGTCTCGCTCACATACTTGCCGAACGTATCGCGAAGGTAGGCTTTCTCGGCGAGGCCTTCGACCATCTGGTTGAATCGGCTGGCGGCGTGGCCCAGCTCGTCGTTCGACGTCACCGGCAGGCGAACGGTATAGTCGTTGTCGGCGACGCGGCGCAGGCCGCCGTCCAGCCGCGTGATCGGTCGGGTCAGCGCATGCGAGATCCAGAAGTACATGAAGATCGTGCCGATCGCCGACGTCATGATGTCGGCCGACGCTTCGCGGACCAGGCGGTCGCCGGAATAGCTCAGCATGTCGGCCGCGATCAGGACCATGGTCGCGAAGGAGACGAACAGCAGGGCCAGCGACACCTTGCGGCTGAAGCGTCCGCCGAAGGTCCCGATGTTCACGCCGCGCGTGCGGAACAACTGCTCACACAGGTGATCGAGATAGGCGGCGACAACGAAGAAGGTGAGGACGACATTGAAGCCGGTTCCCACCGTCAGGTTGGCGAGTATGTCCGGCAAGGCAACCTGCTGCAGCGTGGCGCCGAAGGTGATGTCGAGGCGATGAGACAGCAGGCGCAAAGCCACCATCGGCGCGTACATCACGCCAACGACGGTGGCGGAGTGGCGCGGCAGCCGCGCGAGGGTGAGTTCTATGTCGCCGAAGGCGGCGCGTTCCTCCATGAACTGCCGGATCGGCCGGATGAGGAACCAGGCTCCGCCCCCGACGCCTAGTCCCAGGAAAAGGACCGAGATTGCCAGTGACGGCAGGAAGACCTGTGGAGCGTCGTTGAGCGCGGAATAGAAGACCAGCGAGAGGACGTCGATCAGGAACGGCACCGACATCGCGAGGTAGTAGCGATGCACGAGTCTGGCGGTGGCCATCTGCGGCGCCGCGTCGGTCGATCCGTTCATCCGCCGGATATAGTGCGGATCGCGGCGGAGCGGAATGCCCCGCCCGCTTCAGCCGTTCACGCTAGGCCGTCAGCTCACGGGCCGTGATGCGGTACTTGAACTTGTCCGGATCGAGCGAATCGAGGAAGCCCGCGCGGTTCTCGGCCTGCGGATACATGAGGAACGCAATGGCGGCTTCCTTCGCGCCCGGCAGTTTCACATCGTGCGCCACGTTGTAGGCGAGGCAGTTGGCCTCCCAGGAGCCGAACGGCGCACGGCGGGCGGCGACGACCTTCGGATCGGTCATCGCAAGGTTGGCCGGCGGTTCCCCCAGCACGACCTTGCGCACATCGGCGGGATCGACCGGAGTCCAGCCCGAGCCGCTGAGCCAGACCTCGGCACGGCAATGCTGTGCCTTGGACACGACCTCCGAGCCGGCGCCTGCTGGTCGGCCGCGCATTCGACCCTCAGCATCCCTGCACCATACTTGGGATTGCGCACGCGTTCGGCGACGCGGGCATTGCCGGTCCAGGCGACGGCACCGGGGCGCTGCCAGTCCGGGGCCTCGAAGGTCGGCAGCGGGATCCACGCCTTGGTCGCGCCGGCCGTCGGCTCGACTCGGGTCGTCAGCACGTAGGTGCGCCAGCCCTTCGGCACGGGGGCGTAGGTGGCTGCCTGCGCCGATGCGAAACGCGGCAGGAGTCCGAGGGCGCCGGCGGCAAGGCCGGCCTTGAGCATGTCACGACGATTCATTTTGAGTTCTCCCCATGGGCAAGGTTTGCCGGGGAGGGCGGTCGTTCCGTCGTCGGGAGGAGCCTGCGCCATCCCGGACCGATCCGCGTCGCATGCGACAGCGTCAGTACCGGAAGCTTCAGGATTGCAGCCGGCCGGGGCGGCCGTCAACGCCTCAGAGGCCGAGATAGGCCTGGCGGACTCGGTCGTTGGTCAGCAGGTCGGCGCCCGCGCCTTCGAGTTCGATGCGGCCGTTCTCCAGCACGTAGCCGCGATTTGCGATTCGCAGCGACGCCATCACGTTCTGCTCGACCAGGAGGATGGTGAGGCCCTCTTCGTTCAGCCGGCGCACAATGCGGAAAACTTCCTGCACGATGGTGGGCGCGAGACCGAGCGAGGGCTCGTCGAACATGATGAGACGCGGCTGACCCATCAGGCAGCGGCCGATCGCCAGCATCTGCTGCTCACCGCCCGAGAGCGTGCCGGCGGCCTGGCGCCGCCGCTCGGCCAGTCGCGGGAACATCGCGAAGACGCGCTCCAGCGTCTGCTTTTCGGCAGCGCGGGCGCGCTTGGGCGTCGCGCCCATCTCGAGGTTCTCGATCACGGAGAGATTGGGGAAGACCTGGCGGCCCTCTGCGACATGGCCGATGCCGGCCTCGCACACGCGCCAGGAGGGCCAGCCGGTGATGTCGCTGCCGTCGAAGCGGACCTGGCCGCGTGCCGGCTTCTCGATCCCGTGGATCGAGCGGATCAGCGAACTCTTGCCCGCACCGTTGGCGCCGACGATGGCCACGATCTCGCCCGGTGCGATCTCCAGCGAGACGCCGGCCAGCGCCTGTGCGTCGCCATAGTAGAGGTCGAGGCCCTCGACCCGGAGCAGGGGCGCGCTCATGCCGGTTCGGGCTCGCCGAGATAGACGTCGAGCACGGCCTGGTGACGCGCGATCTCGGCCGGCGTGCCCTCGGCGATCTTCTCGCCGTAGCTCACCACGACGATGTGGGCGGCCAGCGCCATCACCGCGCGCATCACATGCTCGATCAGCAGGATGGTGAGGCCGGTGCGCCGGTTGAGCTCCTGCAGGAACGTCACCATCACGTCGATCTCGGTCGGGCGCAGCCCGGCCATCACCTCGTCGAGCAGCAGCAGCTTGGGCTCGGTGGCAAGCGCGCGGGCCACTTCCAGTCGCTTGCGGTCCGGCAACGTGAGGCTCTCCGCCGCCTGGTTGCGGCGATCGTGCAGACCAAGCTGCATCAGTATGTCGGCGGCATAGGCGCGTGCGTCGGCCAGCGCCGGACGGCGGTGCAGCGCGCCCACCGTGACGTTCTCGAGAACGCTCAATCCCTTGAATGGCTTCACGATCTGGAAAGTGCGGCCGACGCCTGCGTCACAGACACGATCGGGCCGCAGTCCCGAGATCGGCCGTCCGTCGAGGCGCACGCTGCCGGCATCGGGCCGGTAGACGCCGGCAATCACGTTGAAGATCGTCGTCTTGCCCGCGCCGTTGGGGCCGATCAGGGCATTGATGGCGCCCGCCGGAACGTCGAACGATACGTTGTGCACGGCGCGGAGGCCCCGAAAGCTCTTGCCGATGCCGTCGAGTTCGAGCCGTGCGCCGCTCATCGCCGCTTCTCCGCGAAGCCCAGACGCTCGGCGAGCCACGGCCAGACGCCGGCCGGTCGGTACATCACGATCACCAACAGCGCGAGGCCGTAGAAGATCTGCTTGAGGCCGGAGACGTGGAAGAGTTCGCTGAGGTCGGTGAAGATCTCGCCGAGCCCCGTCAGCACGACGGCGCCGACGATCGGCCCGAACAGCGTGCCGAGGCCGCCGATGATCGGCGCCAGGGTGAACTCGATCGAGCGGCCCATGGCGAAGGCCGTCTCGGGGAAGAGATTATTGTAATAGAAAGCGTTCCACACTCCCGCGAGCGAGGTCATCGCCGCCGAAATCACCACCGCGATCATCTTGCAGCGGAGGACGGGAACGCCGACCGCCTGGGCGGCTTCCGGGTCTTCGCGGATGGCGAGCCAATAACGGCCCAGGCGGCTTTCCAGCAGGACGCGGCACACGACGAAGGCGCCGACGGCCAGCGCGAGGATCACGTAATAGAAGAGGAGCGGCCCGCCGCGCAGGTTGGGGATGTCGACCGTGGCGTCGACCTTGAGGAACAGGCCGCCGGAGCCGCCGACCCACCCCCAGTGATCGAAGGCGATGCGTGTGAATTCGCTGAAGGCGATGGTGAGCAGTGCGAAATAGACGCCGGCCAGCGAAAAGCGGAAGCCCAGATAGCCGACGATCGATCCCGCCACCGACGCGGCCAGGACCGCGACGAAGACGCCGGCCCACGGGCCGATGCCGTAGTGAAAGAACAGCCCGGCCGCGATATAGCCGCCCACCCCGGCATAGAGCGCGTGGCCGAGCGAGAGCTGGCCGGCGAAGCCCATCATGATGTTCCAGGCCTGGCCCACATAGGCGAAGTAGAGGACCAGGATCAGCACGGACAGGCCGTACTTTCCGAGCAGGGCCGGCGCCACCAGCAAGAGCACGAGCAGCAGGCCCAGGCCCCACAGGGAGCGGGCCGGCACACCGTCGGTGAGACGTGCCAGCAGACTCACGTGCCGCTCTTGCCGAACAGGCCCTGCGGACGCAGCAGCAATACCAGGATGAGGATGCCGAAGCTCACCATGCTCTTCAGCGACGGCTGCAGCAGGAGACCCGCGACCGCCTCGCTGACGCCGATCAGCAGGCCGCCGGCCAGCGCTCCGGTCATGCTGCCCAGCCCGCCGACGATCACGATGACGAAGGCCAGCAGCGTGTACTCTGCGGCGAGGAAAGGCGTCACCGGGATGATGGTGATCATGAGTGCGCCCGCCGCGCCGACACAGGCCGCGCCCACGCCGAAAGTGAAGGCATAGAGCTGGCGGACGTCGAGGCCGACGACGAGGGCGCCCAGATTGTTGTCGGCGGCCGCGCGGATCGACTTGCCGGTGCGGGTCCGCGTGAAGAAGAGCCAGAGAAGCCCCGCGATGACCACGGCGGTCACGGCGGCATGCACGCGGACGGCATCGAAGACGAAGGGGCCAAGCTCGTATGACTCGAATTGCGAATCCATCTGTACCCCGCGTGCGTCGGGGCCGGCGATGGCCAGGCAGGCGTTGACCAACAGGATGGCGATCGCCAGCAGCAACAGGAACTGCTGGTGCTCGGGCCGGCCGATGAAGGGCGAGATCACCGTGCGCTGCAGCGCATAGCCCGCGACGAAGAACATCGCGGCGATCACCGGCAGGCTCAGCATCGGCGAGACCTGCAGATATTCGAAGCCCATCCAGGCGAGATACATGCCGACGACCATGATCTCGCCATGCGCGAAATTGACCACGCGCATGACGCCGAAGATCACTGACAGGCCGAGCGCCATCAGCCCGTAGACCATGCCGGTCAACAGGCCCTTGGAGATCGCCTGGGCGAGCGAAAGAAAGAAGTCGGCGGTCATCCAGTCGCTTTATCGAACTGACGCTTTCAAGAGCCCTCTCCCTCGCCGCGCGGCAGAGAGGGAACATGAGCGAGGCGTGAACGGGCGCGGGGGCAAAGGTCCGGCGTGTGGATCAGGTGCGGCGCTTGTCGTTCCAGGCCGGCATCGGGAAGACCAGCGGTGCCGCCGCGGCTTCGAGCGGCATCACGACGGTGGGCTTGCGCTTCAGGTTCTCGACGGCGGTGGCCTTGATGTTGACGTTCTGGCCCTTGGAATCGAACTGGATGGGACCACCCACCATGATGTGCTGGTCGATCTTGATCTTGCGCAGCGCCTCCATGAGATCGCCGGGCTTGGTCGACTTGGCGGCGAGCCAGGCCTGGGCGGCGATCAGGATGCCCTCGAAGGTGAAGCCCCCGTTGAGGTCGAGCTGGTCGTTGGGGAACTTTGCGGCATGACGCTTCTCCAGCGATGCCGTCATCGCCGATTTCGGGTCGAGCCACGGCACGTTCGAGATCATGAACTCGCCGTACTTGCCCATGGTCTTGAGGAAATCCTGCTCGTAGAGACCCGGCGCCCCGGGATTCAGCACCCCCATCGGCTCCCAGCGCTGCTTCACCATCTCCTGGACGAGGAGCTTGGCGTCGTTCAGGCGGCTGACGGGCAGCAGCAGCTCGGCCTTGGTAGCCTTTGCCTTGGCGACCTCGACCGAGAGGTCCTTGGCGGCGGCGTCGTAGCTGATCGTGTCGACCAGCTCGTAGGGCATGTCGAGCTTGGGGAAGAGCGCCTTGATGCCGTTCATCATCGCGGTGCCGAACGTGTCGTTCACGCTCATCAGCACGGCGGTTTTCGGCGTCTTGCCAGAGACCTTGAAGATTTCCTTGTGCAGCGCCAGGGCGCCGGTGATCAGCATCGGCGCCGTCGGGAAGTTGCGCACGACGAATTTGTAGCCCTGCTCGGTGATCTGCGGCGCCGCCGCGATGTTCACGACGAGGGGCACGCCGCGCTGCTCGCAGACCTGCGCGATGGCGATCGTCTGGCCGGAATCGAAGGCGCCGACCAGGATGTGGCAACCGGCGTCGATCGCCTTCTCCGCCTGTGTGCGCGCTACGTCGGGCTTGGTCTCGGTGTCGTAATTGACGATCTCGAGCTTCACGGGCAGCTTCATGTCGGTGAAGACGTCGTTTGCCACGTCGGCGCCGCGGCGGCAGGCTTGGCCGATCTGGGCCTGCAGGCCGGAAGTTGGGAGAAGCAGGCCGACCTTGAGGTTGGCGGGCGCGCCCTGGGCGAACGCCTGGCGCAGCGGGAGGGGGGCGCCCAGCAGGGTGGCGCCGGCGAGAGCGGCTCCTCCGAAAGAAGCACGGCCCAGGCGACGGCGGGTGAACGTGTTGCGGCCGGTCATTGCGGCTCCTCCCAAGGGTTTTTGCTGGCCATGACTATAGAGGCGGACTGTGGAGCGTGCTAGGTCGGCCACGATGATGCAGTCCCTCGACGACCTCAATCGCGCGGCCCCTGGAGACTTCTTGTCCGCCTTGGGCGACACGTTCGAACTGGCGCCGTGGGTCGCCGAAGCCGCCGCCGCCAAACGCCCCTTCGCCACGGTCACGGCGCTGCATGAGGCGATGATGGGGGCGGTGCGCGCCGTACCACGCGACCGCCAGCTCGACTTCCTGCGCGGCCATCCGGACCTCGCCGGCAAGGCGGCACGCGCGGGCGCCGTCACCGAGGACTCGCGGCACGAACAGGCGAGCGTCGGCCTCGACACGCTGACGGAGGAGGAGTTCGCGCGCTTCCATCGCCTGAACGACGCCTACAAGGCGCAGTTTGGCTTCCCTTTCATCGTCTGCGTGCGGCGTCACACGCGCGATTCCATCCTGAACCAGTTCGAGCGCCGGCTGCGCCACGACGCCGCCACCGAGTCCGCAGCCGCGCTGCAGGAGATTTCCTTCATTACGCGGCTGCGCCTCGCGTCGAAGGTCTCGGGCGAGGGGATGCCCCAGGTAAACGGCCGGCTCAGCACGCATGTGCTCGACACCCATGCCGGGCGGCCTGCGGTCGGCGTCGCCGTCGAGCTCTATGAATTCGCCGGCGACCGCGCCCATCGCATCGCCACCGCTACGACCAACGCCGACGGCCGCACGGACGCGCCCCTGATCGGCGGCCGGCCGCTGCCGACCGGCCGCTACGAGCTGCGTTTCGCGGTGGGTGACCACTTTCGCAGCAGGGGCATAGAGCAGGGCGACCCGCCTTTTCTCGATATCGTGCCTTTGCGCTTTTCCATTGCCGAGCCGGAGGGGCATTATCACGTCCCGCTGCTCTGCACGCCCTGGAGCTATTCGACCTATCGCGGAAGCTAGAAGTAGGAGGAGGAAACAATGAATTACAGCGATGTCTCCCTGATGATCGACGGTGCCTGGACCAAGGGCGCCAATGGCCGGACGATCCCGGTCATCAATCCGGCGACCGAAGAGGTGATCGGCCATGTGGCCCACGCCGAGAAGGCCGACCTCGACCGGGCGCTCGCCGCCGCCGAGAAGGGCTTCCAGCAGTGGCGCAAGGTCTCGCCGTTCGATCGCTACAAGATCATGCGCAAGGCTGCCGAGCTGATCCGTCAGCGTGTCGACGAGATCGCGCCGATCATGACGATGGAGCAGGGCAAGCCGGTGATCGAGGCCAAGGGCGAGACCCTGCTCGCCGCCGACATCATCGAGTGGATGGCCGAGGAAGGTCGCCGCACCTATGGCCGCATCGTCCCGGCGCGCTTCGAGAACGTTTACCAGCTCGTCACCAAGGAACCGGTCGGTCCGGTCGCGGCCTTCACGCCGTGGAACTTCCCGATCAACCAGGTGGTGCGCAAGGCCTCGGCCGCGCTGGCCACGGGCTGCTCGATCATCGTCAAGGGACCGGAAGACACGCCAGGCTCGTGCGCCCAGCTCATCAAGGCCTTCGTCGATGCCGGCGTGCCGGCGGGCGTCATCCAGCTCGTCTACGGCGTGCCGTCGGAGATCAGCGAGTATCTGATCCCGCATCCGATCATCAAGAAGGTGACGTTCACCGGCTCGACACCGGTCGGCAAGCAGCTCGCGGCCCTGGCCGGGGCGCACATGAAGCGCGTCACCATGGAACTGGGCGGCCATTCGCCGGCCATCGTGTTCGAGGACGCCGACGTCGACCAGGCGGTGAACATCCTGGGCGCCAACAAGTTCCGCAACGCCGGCCAGGTCTGCGTCGCGCCGACGCGCTTCCTGGTGCACGAGAAGGTCTATCCGGAGTTCGTCGAGAAGTTCACCGCCTACGCCAGGAACCTGAAGGTCGGCAACGGACTCGATGCCGACACGAAGATGGGCCCGCTCGTCGCCGAGCGCCGTCTGCATGCGATCGACGGCTTCGTCAGCGACGCGATTGCCAAGGGCGCCAAGATACAGACCGGCGGTCAGCGCAAGGGCAACAAGGGCTACTTCTATGAGCCGACCGTCCTCACCGACGTGCCGCTCGACGCCCGGATCATGAACGAGGAGCCGTTCGGACCGCTGGCCCCGATCTCGTCGTTCAAGGATTTCGACGGCGTGATGAAGGAAGCCAACCGCCTGCCGTGGGGCCTCGCGGCCTACGCCTACACCACGAACTCGAAGACCATGGCCAAGGTCGGCGCGGCCTTCGAGAGCGGCATGGTGTCGATCAACCACCATGGCCTGGCTCTGCCCGAGGTGCCGTTCGGCGGCGTCAAGGATTCGGGCTACGGATCCGAAGGCGGCACCGAGGCGCTCGAGGCCTATCTCAACACCAAGTTCATCAGCCAGCTCGGCATGTAGTCGGCCGCAGCAGGCAGGATACCGGCCCTCCTCCGATGTTGGAGGAGGGCTTTTTCTTGTGCGAAATCTGCCGCCCCTCGGAACGGAGGGCAATCGGCCGCTCGCCTTTTGGCGAGGTGGACTTATACGAGGTCATTATCGTTCAGGGAGCGTCTGATGAAGCGTAGAGATGTCCTTGCCGCCTTGGGCGGTGTTCCGGTCGCCGCCACCTTCGGAAATGGTGCACGGGCCCAGGAAGCCTATCCCGCCCGTCTCGTGAAGATCCTCGTGCCGTTCGGACCGGGCGGCTCGACGGACATCATCTCGCGCCTGATTGGCAAGCAGCTCGAGACGATGACGGGCAAGCCGTTCGTCATCGAGAACAAGCCTGGCGCCACCGGCATGATCGGTACGACCCAGGTCAAGAACGCGCCGGCCGACGGCTACACGAACCTGCTGGGCTCGACCAGC